>JABEUK010000187.1 GCA_013044425.1 Thermoplasmata archaeon
CCAGCTACGAGGCACGTCGGTTCGGAGTTCACAGCGCCCAACCGGTCCTGGAAGCGGATCGGCTCTGTCCGAGCGCCGTGTGGATCCCGGCGGACCACCCCAAGTACGAGCGCGCGTCGGCGGAGGTCCGCGCGTGGCTCGCGGTCCAGTTCGATGCAGTGCGGCCCCAGAGCATCGACGAGTTCGCGATCGCCGTCGACGCGGAGAACCCGGACGCGGTCCGCCCGATTGCCGAAGGGATCCAGCGGGGACTCTACGAGAAGCTCGGGCTTCCTTCCTCGATTGGGATCGCGCCCCACCGGGTGCTGGCCAAGATAGCAAGCGACCGGGCGAAGCCGGGGGGCATCGTCCTCGTACCCCCCGATGCGGCGTCCATCCGGGACTTTCTCGCGCCCCTTCCGGCGCGAGCGATCCCCGGGGTCGGCCCGAAGACGGAGGCGCTCCTCCGGGCCGCGGGCGTGAACACCATCGGGGAGCTCGCGGCGTGTCGCCCCTCCGAGCTGGCCGGCCGGGTGGGTCCGTTCGCCCACGAACTGGTCGCGATCGCGCGCGGCCGGGGACGCGATCCGGTCGAAAGGGAAAGCGGCCCCCGTTCGCGTTCGACCGACCGCACGTTCCCTCAGGACGTCGATCGGTGGGAGGAGGTGGAGCCAGCGGTCCACGAGCTCGCGCGTGATCTGGCCGGAAGTCTAGAGAAGGAAGGGCTCCGCTACACGACGGTCGCGGTCGCGTTCCGTTGGAGCGACTTTTCTCGCTCGCAGCGAAGCCGATCGCTGGGAGCCGCCCACGAGGGTCCCGACTCTCTCTCGCTCGCGGCGACCCGGCTCGCGCGGGAGCTCTGGGACACCGAGCGATCAGGGCGCGGACGGTCGATTCGGACCATCTCCGTGAAAACCGAGCGCCTCTCGGAACGGCGGCACAAGCAGGTGTCGCTCGATGCGTTCGTCCAGTCCTCGCCCCCGACCGGGCCGCCGCCGGTAGGGCCTAGGACTCCTCAATAGGACCCGACCCCATGCCGCGGGCGCGCATGTCCGAGTTCCGCAGGGACCCGATTACCGGGCGATGGCGCGTCGTCGCAGAAGGCCGTTCGGCCCGGCCGGACGAGTACCGCGCGACTTCGTCGTATCGGTCCGCGGATGCCGAGGATTGCCCGTTCTGCGAAGGGCGCGAGGGCCGGACCCCTCCGGAAATTGCGGCCGTCCGACCGAACGGAAGCGTGGCGGACGCACCGGGCTGGACCGTGCGATCGATCCCGAACCGTTTCCCCACTGTCGACGGGGTTGGGACCGAGGGCGCGACGGCCGGCTCGGGCATGTTCCAACGTGCTGCGGGCGCCGGTCTCCATGAAGTGATCGTCACGAGCCCCGCCCACGCTCCCGGGTTGCCGCACTTCACCTCGTCGCACCTCCGAGAGCTCTTTCGATTCTTCCGCGTACGCGTCCGAGACCTTGCGGCCCGGCCGTCGATCCGCTCCGTCCTGCTCTTCGAGAATGCCGGCCCGGAGTCCGGCGGGACCCTGCTGCACCCCCACGTTCAGCTCGTCGCGACCGAGACGATCCCGTTCCGGCTGATCGAGGAGCTCGAGGGGTTCCGTCGCATAGCGGACTCCGGGCCTAGCGATTGCGGGCTCGAATCGGTCGTAGCGGCAGAGGCGCGTGCGGCGGAACGGATCGTAGCGAACGACGAGCGCTTCGCCGTCCTAGCCCCGTTCGCCTCCGAGCATCCGTACGAGATCTGGATCATACCCCATCGGCATGCGTCCACCTTCGCAGCCGCGTCCGGTGGGGAGGTCGAGCGGCTCGCCGAACTGCTCCCTGCGGTCCTCCGGGCGCTCGACCGGGTCCGGCCCGGCGCGTCGTACAACTGGTACATCCACGGATTGGAACCGCCTCCGGGAACGGGGAGCGGCTTCCACTGGCACGTCGAGATCGCCCCCCGTCTGCTGCGCGTGGACGGGTACGAGCTCGGGGCCGGGACTCCCGTGAACCCGGTTCCGCCGGAGCGCGCGACCGCCGAACTTCGAGCACAGCTCGAAAAGGAGCGGAGCTCGGCGCCCCAGAAACGCTAATGGTGAGGGCCCGGTCGCGAGAAACGTGACCGAACTCCGAGAGCCCATCGTCTCCGTGCTCGGCCACGTGGACCATGGCAAAACGACGCTGCTCGATCGGATTTCCGGATCGGCGCGCGTCTCGCAGGAGGCGGGCGGCATCACCCAGCACATCGGCGCGATCGAGGTCCCGGGGGAGGTCATCCGCCGCCTGTGCGAGGGCGTTCTCCGCTCGGAGCAGATGCACGTTCCCGGACTCCTGTTCATCGACACTCCCGGTCACCGCTCCTTCGAGACGATGCGGCGACGCGGAGGCGCGCTCGCGGACCTCGCGATCCTCGTCGTCGATGTCCGCGAGGGACTCATGCCCCAGACCCGAGAGTCGATCCAGATCCTGCGGCACGAAAAGACGCCGTTCGTCATCGCGCTCACCAAGATCGATCTCCTCAGCGGCTGGCGCAAGCCGACCGGCCGCGTACCGCTGCTCGATCAGATCGCGAAGGGAGGGCCCGAGTTCGGCCGCACCCTCGACCAGCACCTGTACGAGGTCGCCCAGCAGCTCGACCAGATGGGCTTTTCCACCGAGCGCTACGATCGTGTGAGCGACTTCACCCGGAACGTGGGCATCGTACCGATCTCAGCGAAATCCGGCGCCGGGATCCCGGAGCTCCTCGCTCTCCTCGTGGGACTCTCCCAACGCTTCCTCGGGGAGGAGCTGGTCCTTGTCGAGGAGGGAGGCGAAGGCACCGTGCTCGAGAGGAGCGACCAGAAGGGCGTCGGGCCGGTCGGGGACGTCATCGTCTACCGAGGTCGCATCGCGGTCGGCGACGAGATCGTGGTCACGGGCCGCGACGAGCCGTTCACGACGCGCGTTCGGGGGATCTACCGTCCGGCCGTGTCGCGCACGGGGAAGGCCCCCAAGGTGCCCAAGCTCGACTCCCTGTCGTTCGTCGAAGCGGCGGCGGGGGTGTACCTCGCCGCCACGGGCATCGAAGGCGCCATGCCCGGAGGACTGCTCAAGGTCGTCCGCACGCCAGAGGAGGCCGTGCAGGTCCGCTCGGATCTCGCTCGCGAGAGCCATCCCGTAGCGGAGATCGCCGAGAGCGGCGTGGCGCTCGCCGCCGATACCCTAGGCGGGCTCGAGGCGTTGGCATTCGAGTGCCGGGAGGCGAAGATCCCGATCCACGAAGCGTCGGTGGGACCGATCGGCCGACCGACCGTGATCCGGGTCGCCACGGTGAAGGATCCGACCCATCGGGCCGTGCTCGCGTTCAACGTGCCCGTCCTCCCGGATGCCCAGCCCGAGGGCGAAACCGGGCCGGTCCGCATCTTCCGCAGCGAGGTGATGTACCGAGTGATCGAGGAGTACGGAAAGTGGAGGGAAGAGCGCCAGCGTGCGCTCCAGGTCCAACGACGCCTCGAGCTCGTCCATCCGGCGAAGCTCCAGATCCTTCCGGGAAACGTCTTCCGCGCCTCGAAACCCGCGATCGTCGGGGTCCGGGTGATCGGAGGAACTCTGCGCGCGGGCGTCCGCCTAATGCGGCTCGATGGCACCGAGATCGGCATGCTCCGCAGCCTGCAACGGGATGGGACCTCGGTCGCTCAAGCGGACGAAGGCACCGAGCTCGCTGCGGCGATCGAGGGGGCCATCGTCGGCCGCAACGTCCAGGAGGGGGATCTCCTGCTGGTCGCCGTGCCGGAGTCGGCCGCGCGGATCCTGCGCAAGCAGCCGCTCACCCCCTCCGAGATGGCGATCCTCGAGGAGGTCGTTCGGATCCACCGGCCCGAGAGCCCGTTCTGGGGGCAGTGAAGGCTCAGCGATCGAGCTCGTCGTCGGAGGCCGGGTCCTCCGTGAGATAGGGCTCCTCCTCCAGCTCTTCGAGATATCGATCGTCCTCCGCGACAGAATCCGCGACCGTCGCCGATGGATGCGAGTAGATCCCCGCGCGCAGGAAGAGCCCGAGGAAGATCGCGACCGCCCCGATCCCGAGGAGTACGAGCGCCCCCGTGACGAGCGCGATCAAGGACCACGTCGGAAGGTACGGGGTCGAGGGAACGTAGGTGGCCACGATCGTCCCGCTGACCGTGGCCGGAGTGCTCCCGTTGTTCGTCAGCACGACGTAGACCGGAAGATCGATCCCGCCGGGGCTGCTCCAATTCCCGGAGGCATTCCGGGTCCAGGAGACGAGTGGGGCCGTCGGGGTACAGCTCGGGCCCTGCGGCGCGCACGGGAGCCGATCGTAGAGCGAGACCGCGATGGGGTAATCCGAGACCCAGGAGAGATAGATATTCGCGGAGGGAGCGCTCGCGGGAGAGATCCTGCTGGTCGCCGTCGAGTTGTCCAAGAGGTAAGGAACATCGAGCGTCGCCGCCGACATCTGGCTCGGGGGGGGCGGAAGGCTGATGAGGGTGGCGATGAAGGTCGACCCCACGATGGCGACCCCGATTCCCACGATAAGGAGTCCCTTGCGCACGTCTCAGTCTATCGGCAGGGAGGAGATACACTTTGGCGGCGCCGAACCGCCGACTGTGACATCCTCCCCCGTTTGAAAACGGGGGCTTCCTCGGCGGGGGCTGAACGGTTCTCCCATTCCGCCCACCTACAAGAGAGTTTCCCCGGGGCCCGAA
>JABEUK010000188.1 GCA_013044425.1 Thermoplasmata archaeon
AAGTACTCGTCAAACCGGCGTTCTTCGAGGGCCAATGCCGAAGGCATACTCCCGAGAGAGGAACGGAGGGTTATGTCACTTATGACACAGTAGAACTAAGAACCTATCCGGAAACCCGATCGTGGCTTCCTGTGTAGTCGGTAGTTCATGGTAGGGACCGGGGGCGTCCTCGAGGATGCCCGCGATCCCAGATTGCCACGTTGTTGACCACCACTTTCGACTGTCGGACGCCTTCTGGGAGAGGTTCCGGCCTTTGTTACCGCCGGAACGCCCCAAGCCCCGAGGAGGCCGTCCTCGATTCGATTCTCGTCGGTGCATGGAGGCGATCCTTTACCTCCTTCGCACCGGGATCCAATGGAAGGCGCTCCCACGGTGCTTGGGAGCCCCGAGTACTGTCCACGACCGATTCCAGGAGTGGCGTGCCGCCGGAGTGTTTGAGGATGCATGGCGGGAAGCTCTGCGAACGTACGACTCCGACGTGGGGCTAGCGTGGCGTTGGCAGTCCCTGGATGGTGGGATGAACAAGGCACCCCTCGGCGGACCCGCCACTGGCCCCAATCCCACGGACCGTGGCAAGCGAGGGGTCAAACGCAGCATCCTGACGGATGCCGAGGGGATTCCGCTGGCGGCAGTGATTGCCCCGGCCAACCGCCACGACTGCAAGTTGCTCGAGCCCACGTTGGAGGCCCGAGTGCTGTTGCCCCCGGTGACCTCGCAGAACCTCTGCCTGGACAAGGGCTATGACTTTCCCTTCTGTCGCGAGATCGCCGTCGACTTCCAGTTCACTCCCCACATCCGACCGATCGGGGAGGAGCCTCGACGGATGGAACGACATCGGAAACGCCGGGCCCGCCGATGGGTCGTGGAACGGACGCTGGGATGGCTCAACCGATGCCGCCGACTCTTGGTCCGCTGGGAGAAGAAGGCGGAGAACCATCTGGCCTTCCTCTCCTTCGCTTGTATCTGGATCATCCATCGAGCCGTCGCTCGAAGTTCGGGGGCGTCCGGCGCTCTATAAGAGACGAGGCGTTATCGGATCCGGCGAGGCCCCGTGTCGAAGAGGTGGGGAAAAGAACGAGAGCAGGACGATAGCGAACCATCGGACGAGCTCCTCGAGGAGATGCTCGGTACGATGATTCCCATCGCGTGTGTCGGGGACAAGTGCGAGAAGCGAGCCCACCTGATGTTCCCGGGCGACAGCCCCTACGAGGGCGGGTTCTTCATGGGCAAAGGGTGGACAGCCGTAGTAGCTGACAATCCCCCGGCGGTGAACTTCCTCTGCCCGGAGTGTTTTCAGAAAGAGGTTGAACAGAATCACGTAACGACCAGACCGCGCACACCGGTCAACTCACCGGTTTCCGGATAGGTTCTAAGGGCTCGCCTCGATGGGCTCGCGCCCCCTCACCTTTGAACCGACCCGCATTGAGGGGGACCCATGTCCTCCCGCTACCGCGCCTTTCGGATTGTTCGCGCTCGGACGTGCGATCTCGGGGACGCCCTCCCGCTCTTCGGCGCGTACCGGCGGTTCTACCACCGGTCCACCGACCCGGCGGCGGCCCGTCGGTACCTGAGCGCGCGGCTCGCCCGGGGCGAGGCGATTCTGCTCGTTGCCTACGAGGGTCGCGAACCGATGGGATTCACGGTGCTTTACACGACGTTCTCCTCGCTCGCGATGCGCCCGCTCTGGATCCTGAACGATCTGTATGTGCGGCCGCCGGGCCGGCGTCGACATATCGCGACTCGACTCCTCGACCGCGCCGCGGCGGAGGCACGGGCCGCGGGGGCGGTCGGCATGATCCTCGATACGGCGCGCACGAATCGGCGCGCGCAGAGGTTGTATGCCGCTTGCGGATGGACGCGGGATGAGAAGTTCCTCCACTACGAGCTGACCCTGTAGGCGCTCGAGCCGCGGGTCGCCCCGGACGGCGCGAGCGGATGCGTTTAGGCAGACCGTCGGCCGCTCAACCGGAGCAGCCACTCACGGCGTAATCGTCACCATTGAACTCGGCGTAGCCGAAATCCTCGTACAGATCGTATTCGGTCACAGTGACTTGGTTGACCGGATCGTAAAAGACCACAAGGCCGGTGGCGCTATTGTACGAGAGGATGACCGACGGGCCCAGCACCTGGTGAAGGGACGCGAGCGTCGCGGGGGGGATGGACGGGTTATCGACCTGGCATCCGGCAGCGGAGGTTCCGCCGCCGCCCGGTGCCTGGAGTCGGACGACGGGGGCGACCGTGATGTGGCTGGAGCCGATGACCGCTCCCACCAGAACGAGGGCGAGGACTCCCGCGGTGATGCGATAGCCGACGGGCCACCGCTCGGGGAGCGGCGCTGGCGTTCCGCGCCGCTTCGGTGAACGTCGAGCCGAGGCGGCCGACCGTGCCGCGGGAGCGGTCGCGCCGATGGGTGAACGCCGCAGGACCAGCGCGAGGACGTTGCCGATGAGGAGGGCCAGGAAGAGCGCCACGCTGGGGAGCACCGTGGGCAAGAGGGCGGCCGCGACGCCGATGATACCGGCGAAGAGAGGCTGCTCGTACGGCACGGCCGGCGAGCTGCGGGGTTCCATAACCATGTACAGGCCGAAGAACAGGGTCACCGGGTCGATCGTTTCCAGGAGGAGGACGTTCGCCGAGGTGGAGGCCCCGACCAGCACGTGCTGGACGAGCGTCAGGGCGGCGTACGCCGCGAAGAATGTGACCGGCAGTCGCCACGCCCTCCAGTTCCGGGCCAGGAGCAGCCCACCGAGCAGCAGCATCGCGAATTCGCCCGAGGGGCCGATCGCCACCCACCAGGCCGGGGCGAGACCGAGGAGGAGCGCTCCGAGCAGAGCGCCGAACACCGCCGGATTGAGCCAGGGCCGGCCGCGGAAGCGCAGGACGTGCCGGACCGAGATGGCCGCGAACGCGGCGACGCCGGCAAGGAAGAGGGGAACGTTCGGCGGGAAGATCAGGGCGAGAAACAGGCCCGTCGCGATCGCCGCATCCGGAAACCTCAGATGCGGGAATCGGACCCGCTGAAAGACGAGGTCGGTGACCACGGCGACGAGCGGCAGCGCTACTAAGGAGGCGAGGCCGAGCCCGTTCAGGTACTGGACTCCCAGAATGCCGAGGACGACAAGGGAGATCCAGACGAGGCGGACCGGAGGGAACCATGAGAGGAATCGACGGCCTGCCACGACCCGGGCCGAGCGTGGGTCGGCCGCGGCCAGCTCCGCGCTCATCCGTCCTCGAGCACGGGAGGCCGAAGCATATAGCTTGACCCCGTCCCGACAGGGCCCGCGTCCGTCCCGGGGGAAGGACCCATCGGCCGAGCCCCCAGCCCGCGCGTCGGTCCTCGGCGTATTCGCCGTCCCGTCGGGCCCTCTCGTTCATCCGTGGCGTTCGCACCCGTCCAATCGCCTCGAGTCCCTCGCGGCCGAAGCGTGGTCCTTAAACCACGAACCGACTTCGGGCAGGGCCAGTAGAGGCTCTCGTCCCGGGCCACCATCGAGGGGGGTCCGGTTCGAGAGCAGGCAGCTCGCAACCACGACAGTCTGACGATCACACACTGGGCCCGTAGTATAGCTTGGATATCACGGGGGCCTCCGGAGCCTCAAACCCGGGTTCGAATCCCGGCGGGCCCGTCATCGTCCACCGAGTCGGGACGC
>JABEUK010000189.1 GCA_013044425.1 Thermoplasmata archaeon
GAAGTATCCGCCCGATCAAGTGGTCTACATCGTCCAGGACGGGCTCAGCTCGCACTGGACCCAAGAGATTCGGTGGTGGGCGAGACTGAACAACGTGGTACTGGTGCCGACGGCGACTCACGCGAGTTGGCAGAACCCCGTCGAAACGCACGCGCGGGACCTCGAGGAACTGGCCCTGCCGGGCACGCACTTCACCTCAGTTCCCGAGGTTGGGGATGCGCTGGATGCGGCGGTGGCGTATCGGAACGCGGAACGAGTGAGGAGAGGCAAGAGGTTCCGCGACACGGTCAGGGAGAACCGACGGCACCAAGCCAAGACCCCGATATGGCGTCGAGCGGGCTAACCCCAACCTTCTTTCGTAGCTGGTCCACTAGGTTCCGATGACCCGCGCCGTGGTCCTAGGCGGCGGCGGGCTCACCGGGCAATGCACCGTGCGGGACCTCGCGCATTCCACCGAGTTCGATTCGGTCCTTGCAGCCGATCTCGATCCGACCCTCTCCGAACGAGCGCGCCGGAAGGCCGGTGGGAACCGAGTGGAGGCGGCGCAGATCGATGTGCGCGATCGAGCGGCGCTGATCGGACTCCTGGAGGGAGCGTCGGTCTGCGTCAATGCGGTCCAGTACACCTTCAACCTGGAGGTGATGGCCGCCTGTCGGATCGCCCGCATCCCGTACCTCGATTTCGGCGGGCTCTTCCACATGACGCGGCGCCAGCTCGAGCTGAACGAAGCGTATCGCCGCGAGAAACTCCTCGCCGTTCCCGGTCTCGGGCAGGTCCCGGGCGTCTCCAATGTTCTCGCCATGGAAGCCACTCGGGATCTCGATCGCGTGGACTCGGTTATCATCCGCGATGGTTGGGTCGATCTGACTCAGGACGGGCCCGAGGTCCTCTTCACCTGGTCGCCGAGCACCTTTCTCGACGAGATGGTCCTTCCCGCGGTGATCTTCGAGGAAGGAACGTACCGGGACTATCCACCCATGAGCGGGGCTGAGGTGTATGCCTTCGCACCCCCCGTGGGAGCCGTGAGAGTCTATCGGACGCTGCACTCGGAGCCTGCGACGCTGCCCGAGAGCCTCCGGGGCAAGGGGCTCCGGCACTGCGAGTGGAAGGAAGGGGGCCCGGGAATCGATCTCCTGCGGATCATGGCGATGCTAGGGCTCGCTTCGGATGCGCCGTTGGCCGTCGGCCGCCAATCGGTGCGGCCGCGGGAGTTCCTCCTGGCGCTTCTGCGTCGAGAGAAGCTCCTCGGCGTTCCCGAAGGCTTGACGGTCGACGATGCGGAGGTTTGCGACCTCGAGGTCCATGGCTCGGCCGGTGGGGTGGCCGTGGAACGTCACGCCGTTGCGCGATTCCCCGCTCGACCCGATTGGGGTCTGACGGCGACCGAGTACGCCGTGGGGGTCGCCGGAGCCATCGGGGCGGAGTTCATCGTTCGAGGCGATATTCAGGGGTGGGGCGTATTGCCCCCGGAGGTGTGCGTGCCGGGGTCGTTGTTCCGCATGGCACTCGAGCGCCGTGGGATCGAGTCGGCGATAACGCCACCGGAGACGCCGCTCGGCCCCTACCGCCGGGCCAGGCCCAGATGAATCGGGGCGGCAGTGGGTTCTCGCATGTCCAGACCCCGCTGCCCGATTTCTCGCACTTCCTCGGAGCCATCGAGGGGTCGCCGTTACCTCGTAGCTTTTTGTACGAATAGACCCTGGTCGGTCGGGATGACGCGATCTCGCGACCTGTATCGGGTTGAGTAGGGAGAGTGGGACGGTCGTGGGACGGAACACCTCCGACCTGCTCTGGTTCATCGGAAAGCGCGCCCTGTTCCTGATTCCCATCGTCATCGGTGTCACGGCCATCGCATTCATCCTGATCCGAATCGCCTACCCGGATCCCTGCATCATCTGGCTCGGAGGTCATGCCAAGCAGAGCGCGATCGATGCCTGCCAGGCCACTTTCGGTCTCAACCAACCGATCGTCGTCCAGTACTTCCTCTACCTCAAGGAATTCCTTGCGGGAAACTGGGGCACTGCTCCCGGAGGGTTCTCCGTCCTGCTTCAGATCGAGCAGTACTTCCCCGCCACCCTCGAGTTGGTGATCGCGTCCATGCTCCTCATCGTTCTGATCGGGATCCCGCTTGGAGTCATCGCGGCCCAGTCGAACGGTCGATGGGCCGACCATCTCGTCCGGGTCTTCTATCTCGGGGGCTGGGCGACTCCCACGTACCTGGGAGCGCTCGTGGCGGCGTTCTACGTCGCTCCGTACTTCGGGCTGAGCGTGGGAGAGTACACCAACAGTCCTCCGCCGTTCGCTCAGATCACCCACATGTCGGTCCTGGACGCCATCTTAGCCGGAAACCTTCCGTACACGGGGGACGCCCTCGCCCATCTCATGCTGCCCGCGGCGGTGCTCGCGGTGCTGAACTTCGGGATCATCACCCGGATGACCCGAAGTTCAATGCTGGAGGTGCTCCCGCTCGACTACGTGAAGTCCGCCCGGATGAAGGGCCTCAGCGAGTTCATCGTGATGTACAAGCACGCTCTTCGCACGGCCCTGATCTCCACCACGACGGTGCTCGGCATCACCATCGCGGGCTTACTGAGCGGAACGGTCGTGGTCGAGGAGATCTTTCGCTGGCCGGGGATCGGACTGTATGCCTACGATGCGATCCAAGGCAGCAACATCCCCGGGACCGTCGCCGTGGCAATCGTCTTCGCGGTGGGGGCGGTATTCGCGAACCTGATCGCCGACATCCTCTACGGCTTCCTCGACCCGAAGGTAGCGTGGAGGTAGCGACGCATGGAGCCCCAACCCCCGTCTACGGTTCGGCCGAGCTCGCCCGGCGGCATCCGCTCGGGGAGGATAGGATCGGTCGCACGAGGACTGGTCCGGGGCGGGGCGACGTCCCTCCGTACCCTGAGAACCAACTCCCTCTCGTTCGCCGGGTTCGTCCTCGTGGTCATCTTTTCGGTCACCGCGATCGTGGTCTGGGC
>JABEUK010000190.1 GCA_013044425.1 Thermoplasmata archaeon
CGCCATATACCCTCGCTCCGACAGCTGGGCAGGTTCGTCCGGCTCAGGGCCGAGTGAGACCCTGCACGGTCTTGCCAAAGGGTAAATGGTAGGCCGACCGTCGCGCGAGAATGGTCGCGTATCGAGCGCGCGAGGTCGAGATCTCGGGCATCCGACGGATGTTCGAGGCCGCTCCTCCGACGGCGATCAACCTCGGACTCGGCGAGCCGAACTTCGACCCCCCCGGCGCCGTGCTCGATGCCTACTGCCACGCCGTCCGCAATGGAGGGAACCACTACGGCCCCTCCGCGGGTCTTCCCGCGTTGCGCAAGAAGATCGCAGAGCGATACCGGACCCGGGCTCCCGAGACGAGCCGAGACAATGTGATCATCACCGCGGGCGGATCGGAGGGGCTGATGGCGACCGCGTTCGCGCTGTACGATCCCGGGGACGAGATCCTGGTCCCGGATCCAGGCTTCGTTCTGTACGCGTCCCACGCCCG
Organism: Thermoplasmata archaeon; assembly: GCA_013044425.1. GTDB lineage: Archaea > Thermoplasmatota > Thermoplasmata > Lutacidiplasmatales > UBA184 > Lutacidiplasma. The sequence goes on from JABEUK010000190.1 coordinate 482, forward strand.
ACTCCTCGGAGCGGAACCGGTGGCGTACGCGCTCGACGAGAAGCGCGCGTTCCTGCCCGACATCGGATCGATCGAGCGGCTCGTGACCGCACGCACCCGGGTGATCGTGATCAACAGCCCATCGAACCCGACCGGCGCGGTCCTTCCGGAAAAGACGGTCGAGGCGATCATCGCGCTCGCGGAGCGACACGATCTGCACATTGTCTCCGATGAGGTGTACGATCAGATTGTCTACGACCGACCGGCGACGTCGTTCTGGGGCCGCACCGATCGCGCGGTCGTGGTGAACTCCTTCAGCAAGACGCTCGCGGCGACCGGCTGGCGGGTCGGGTTCCTCGTCGCTCCGCGCGCCCTCGCGGTCGAGATCAACAAGATGCACTACCACATCATCGCCTGCGCCTCCACGCCGGCCCAGAGCGCCGTCCTCGCCGGGCTCGAGGGCGGACTGAGCTCAACACGGGCGATGACCCGGGAGTTCCAGGCGCGACGGGCGATCGTGCTCCGCGAGCTCGCTCGCTGCCCGGGAATGACGTGCGTTCCGCCGGCGGGAGCGTTCTACGCCTTCCCTCGGTTCTCCTGGCCCGAGACCGCGACGGAAGCGGCGCAGGCACTCCTCTCCCGGGGCCTCATCACGACTCCGGGCGATGCCTTCGGGTCCCGGGGGGCGAAGCATCTGCGTATCTCCTTCGCGGCATCGCGCACGGATCTTACTCGGGGTCTCGCCATCCTCCGCGAGTACGCCCAGGAGGCGAGTCGCGCATGATGCCCCGCCTCATCGCGTTCGGTCTGCGGACCTTATCGATCGTGCGCCCGGAGCCGGTGCGGCGCGATATCGAGCATATCGCGGAAGAGCTCGAGCGGCTGGATCGAATGGGTCCGCGATCAGTCCAGCACTGACCGGTAGAGCGCGCGGTGGCGGTCCGCCACGAGGTCCCAGTCGTACGCTCGGACGCGTTCGGAAGCAGCGACGGTCCGGCGTCGGGTGTCCTCGGATCCGGCGAAAGCCTCCCGAAGACCATCGGCGAGACGTTCCGCGTCCCCGTACGGGACGAGGCAACCCGCGCGGCCCCCATCGAGGACCTCGGGAACTCCTCCGACGGCGGTCGCGACGATCGGCACCCCGGCGGCCATCGACTCGAGGAGGACGAGCCCGAAGGCCTCCCACTGGGACGGAAGCACGAACACGGAGGCGCCCCGGACGATGGCGCGGTAGCGGTCCGCGTCGTCGACGTGCCCGAGGAAACGCACGAGATCGGCGACCCCGCGCTCGCGGGCCCGTGCCTCCACCGTCGCCCGCTCCCCCCAGTCCGATCCCATCAAGAGCAGCGGCCGCCGCTCGCTGGGAGGGAGCCGGGCCAGCGCGTCCACCAGCAGAGGGAGGCCCTTGTTGGGTGCGATCCGACCGACGAAGAGGAAGTAGCCGCTCGGGAGATCGTCGACGGATCGTGCCGACGCCTTTCCCCACAGCGACAGATCGATCCCGGGCGGGATGATGTGGATGCGATCGGTCGGAACGAACTTCCCGACGAGCCTCGCCTCGAGCTCGGTTTCGACCACGAGCGCGCGGGCGACCCGATAGGCGCTCGCCCCGAAGCCGACGTCCTGAACTCGCAACAGGCCCCGACGCAACGCGTTCTCGCTCGCGCCGGCCGGATGATAATGCGTGGACACGACGAACGGCACCTGTCGCTCCCGCGCGACGAGCGCGCTCTGCAGGACGTGTCCATAGCGATGCGAATGCGCGTGGATCACGTCGGCATCGCTACTCGCGAGCGCATCGATCAGGCCGATCATCGAGGGTATGCTGACACCAGGGACCGGGTAGCGGCGCAGTCGGAATCGCTCTACCGGCATGCCGTCGACGACCGGCGCCCAGTCGGTCCGACGCTCCCAACGTCCTTCGTCGTAGAGGTCGCTCGTGTAGATGCGCACCGGGTCCCCGTGGGCGACACAGCGCCGCCCCACCTCGCGTACGCAGGTCTCCACGCCTCCCGGTGCATCGAAGCGAAAGGTCACCTGGGCGATCTTCACGCGTTCCGTGCCTCCGTATAGATCGCCTCGAGCCGGTCGGCGACGAGCGTCCAGCGGTACTGAGGGACGATGCGATCGCGCCCGTAGGCTCCCAGGGCCTCAGTGGCAGCGGGATCCGCCCACAGCCGTTCGATCGCCTCGCGCAATCGCCCCGAGTCCCCCGGCGGAACGAGGAGGCCCGCACGGCCGTCCTCCACGAACTCCGGGATCCCGCCGACGCGGGTCGCGATGACTGCCGTTCCCTGCCCCATCGCTTCGAGGAGCACGAGCCCGAACGCCTCGTACTCGCTGGGGAGGACGAAGAACCGAGCCTCGCGGAACGCGGCGGCGAGCA
>JABEUK010000021.1 GCA_013044425.1 Thermoplasmata archaeon
CCTCGATCGAGGATGCCCGCGGCTCGCGGCCTCCCCCGGAGCGCCCCTGCGATCGCCAGGAGGGGACCGGATTGAGATGCACCCCGATGTCGGTGAGGACTCCCGAGAGCACGGCCGGCACGACGGGGGCGTGCGGGGCTCGGATCCATGCAGGGCCGCTCGCGATGCCGCCGGGGTTCCCGTCGGGGTCGCCGTCTCCCTACGATGGACGGACAGGAGGCGGCCCCGCTCCGCCTCCTCCGGCCAAGGAGACGGGGTCCATCTCGACCGTTGGGCTCTCACGAATCCGTGCCGGAGGCGAGAAGTACCGTGCACCGAGCCAGATCGAAGCCCGGACCAGGACGAGGAGCACGGGGACCTCGACCAGGGGACCGACCGTGGCCGCCAATGCCTCGGCGGAGGCGATCCCGAAGACGGCGACCGCGACGGTGATGGCCAGCTCGAAGTTGTTGCTCGCCGCCGTGAGCGAGAGGGCCGTCGTCCGCCCATAGTCGGCCCCCGCACGGCGACTCATGAAGAAGCTGGCGAAGAACATGATGGCGAAGTACAGGACCAGCGGAACGGCCACGAGCAGGACCTCGCCCGGGAGCCGGAGGATCGCACCGCTCTGGAATGCGAACATGACCACGATCGTGTACAGGAGGGCCACCAACGCCACCGGGGCGAGGGTGGGAGCGATCCGCTGGTCGTACTCGATCTGGCGTCCGCTCCGGACGAACCGCCAGCGGGTCGCCACTCCCGCCACGAACGGAACGCCGAGGAACAGCAGGACGCTGAGAACCACGAGCTCCCAAGAGATCGGGACGCTGACGCTCGGCACACCGGCGAGCGGAAGGAGGATCGAGACAAAGAGGTAGATGTAGGCGCCGTAGAACACCACTTGGAACAGGCTGTTGAACGCCACGAGTCCGGCGGCGTATTCGCGATTGCCTCCGGCGAGCTCGTTCCATACCAGCACCATGGCGATGCAGCGCGCGCTGCCGATGAGGACCAGCCCGACCAAGAGATCGGGGGAGTTCCGTAGGAACAGAATCGCGAGACCGAACATGAGGAACGGGCCGACGATCCAGTTCTGGAACAGCGAGAGCAGCAACAGCCGCCCGCTCCGGAAGACCTTCCCGAGCTCTTCGTACCGGACCCGCGCAAGCGGGGGGTACATCATCAGGACGAGCCCGACCCCGACCGCGAGCGGAACGGGAGTCCCGGGCACCATCCAGGTCCCGAGAGCCCCGATGGACGAGGGATCGAAGTAACCGAGGGCGAGTCCCCCCAGCATGGCCGCAACGATCCAGGCGGGAAGGTAGCGGTCGAGGACCGACAGCTTCGCGGGAGGGGACCCTTGCGCGCAACTCTCCGGAGGATTCACCATGTTTCCCGCCTCAGCGGTCCGACCCGGGTAGGACGGTCCCCGCGGGAGCGTCGACGGCCCGCGTTGCGCTGCCGAGCGTTTCGGCCACGCCTCGAAGGGAACGACGGCATTTCACGAGGGGGCGCCCGGCGCGGGGCCGGGCCTTCGGTCGTGCAACGATATCTCGAGCCGGAGGCGGTCGACCCGTTGCCGGAGGTCATCTCGGACCTCACGGAACCCGGCATCGTCCAACCTTGCCGGGTCGCGCAGGCTCCAATCGCGAAGCTCGAGCCCCTTGAGATGCGCGGGGCAGCTATCGTCGTCGAGGCATCCCATCGTCACGCGCAGATCGGCGTGGTCCATCAATTCCTTCGTCAGCAGTCGGGGCGGATGGTCGGGAAGCGCCAAGCCGATCTCGGCCAGCATGGGACGAGTCCGCGGGTTCGGAGCGGGCGACGGCACGGTCCCCGCGGAGGTCGCCCGCCAGCCGGGAGGCGGGTCCGCGTTGAACATCGCCTCGGCCATCAGCGAGCGGCACGCGTTCTCGACGCAGATGAACACGACCAGTCGATCGGACACCGCGCTCAGTTCCTCTCGGGCTTGCGCGCTCGGACCGCCGCCGCGACCACTCCGATCTCGTCCTGCCCTTGGAGGGACTCCGGGGAGCCGCCCGCCGACGGAATCTCGATCGATATGTCGGCAAAGCCGGCGGAGCTCAGCAGGGCGGATACCTCCGAGGAGGTGATCGCCCCCGAAGAGCAGGAACACCATCGGTCCGGGTCGGCGCGCATGGCGGCGGGTATCGGACGAGTTGCGACCACATCCGCTAGGGCGATCCGGCCGCCGGGCCGGAGGATCCGAAACGCCTCGCGATAGACCTGAGCTTTATCGACGACGAGATTGATGACGCAATTGGACAATACCACATCCACCGACGCGTCGGCGACCGGTAGGTGTTCGATCTCGCCCAGCCGGAACTCCACGGGCAGCTCGCCCGAGGTCTTTGCGAGGTCGCGGGCCCTCGCCAGCATCTCGGGCGTCATGTCGATCCCGATCACCCGACCGCTCCGCCCGACACGGTGGGCGGCGATGAAGCAGTCGATACCCGCACCGCTCCCCAGATCGACCACGATCTCCCCGGGTCGGAGGTCGGCGAACGCTCCGGGCGTGCCGCACCCGAGGCCGAGGTCGGCGCCCTGCGGGAGTGCGTTCAGATCGGTGGCCGAGTAACCGAGTGCCAGCGACTGGGAACCGGCGTCGCAGCACGAGCCGCCGCTGTTTCCGCAGCAGGAGGACGACGCGGATCCCTCGGGGACGGGCGCCCCGTTCCTCGCTTGGGCCGCGTATCGTTCTCGAACCCGGGCGCGGACCGTATCCGCGTCGTTCGCCGGACCGGTCACGGTATGTCGCCTCCCGCCGTCGAAACGAGACGATAGTACATCCACTTCCCCTTCCGACGGCCCTGAACGATCCCGGCTTTGGACAGGACCCTCATGTGGTGACTGACCGTGGCATGGGAGACCCCGAGGACCGCCTGGATCTCGCAGGCGCACAGTTCCGGGCGCCGGCGAAGGAGGCTGACCGCGGTCATCCGACTCCGATCGGAGAGCGCCCGCGCTCGGGTCAGGGCTTGCGAGAATCCCTGCGCC
>JABEUK010000191.1 GCA_013044425.1 Thermoplasmata archaeon
ATCGTGACCCGGGTGACCGAACAGGTTATCGTCCGGCCGGGGAGGCGAGGGCGCGGGGCATGAAGAGCGACGAGCTGTTCGCGCTGTTGCGCCGTCGAGGGGTGCTCTGGCCCTCCGCCGAGATCTACGGTGGAGCCCAGGGACTCTACGACTATGGTCCGCTGGGGACCGCGCTCAAGCGCCGCATCGAGGACACCTGGAGCGCCTGGTTCCTGGGCCTCTCCGAGGACTATCATCTCATCGAGCCGGCCGAGATCCTCCCGGAAGCGGTGGTGCGTGCCTCGGGACACCTCGAGAACTTCACCGATCCCGAAGTGAGCTGCGACTCCTGCCACGCGGTCTTCCGGGCCGACACGCTGCTCGAAACGGTCCGTCCCGAAGGGGTGGACGGCCTCTCCGCCGCCCGGATCGGAACGATCCTAGCGGAGTCCTCGATCTCCTGCCCGAGCTGCGGGAAGCGCACGCTGAGCGTGCCGCGCCCGTTCAACATGATGTTCGGGCTCGACTTTGGTGTCACCGGCGACGAGCGGGTCTACCTCCAGCCGGAGACCGCCCAGGGAAGCTACCTCGCCTTCGCCCGGATGTGGGACGTGGGACGCCACGCGCTCCCCCTCGGGATCGCCGTCATCGGCAGGGCCTACCGCAACGAGATCGCCCCGCGTCAGGTCCTGTTCCGCATGCGCGCGTTCACGCAAGCGGAGCTCCAGATCTTCTTCGACCCGGCGGCGTTCCCGGTCCCATTCGACTCCGTACGCCAGGAGGAGCTCCCCGTGCTCCGCGTCCCGGCCCGCGAGCGGGGGCAGGAGTCTCCCGAGCGGGTGAGCGCGGAGAAGCTCGTCGAATCGGGATTGCCCGAGTTCTACGTCTATCACATGGTGCAATCCTACCGGTTCTACCGGGACGTGCTGAAGTATCCGGCCGACGCCATCCGGCTCTTCGAGAAGTCCGACGCCGAGCGAGCGTTCTACAACCGGATCCAGTTCGATGTCGAGGTCCACCTCGAGAGCCTGGGCGGCTACAAAGAGCTCGGGGCCGTCCATTACCGCGGAGATTACGATCTGACCCGACATGGGCAGGGCTCGGCCAAGGATCTGAGCGTGACGGCCAAGGACGGCCATCGAGTGCTCCCCCACGTGCTCGAGCTGACGTTCGGGGTCGACCGGAACCTCTGGGCGCTCGCCGACACTCATCTGGTTCGCGACGGGGATCGCTCCGTCTGGAAGCTCCCTCCCTACCTCGCTCCCGTCGCCCTGGGCGTCTTTCCTCTGCTCCGCAAGGAGCACACCGCGTACGCACGCGCGCTTACGGCCGAGCTCGCGCGCGACGGGATATCGGTCGAGTTCGACGATGCGGGCACAATCGGGAAGCGCTACGCTCGGATGGACGAAGCGGGCACGCCATACTGCGTAACGGTCGACGGGGGAACCGTCGCGTCGGAGGGGGCCGAGCGGGGCACCGTGACCGTCCGCCTGCGGGACACGAAGGCCCAGGAGCGCGTCGCCCGCAACGACCTCGCATCCCGCATCCGGAGCTCCCTTCAACCGCCGCGGCCCTCGGGCTGAGCGCCGGCTCGCTCCGCCGCCTTTCCATCGAAGGTGTGGGCTTTTCCGCTCGACGCCCGTTCCCCCCGGGAGGCTCTCGATGAAGATCTGCCTATCCTGCGGTCAGGTCGCGGAGAACACCGATGCGTTCTGCCCGCGCTGCGGTAAGCCGTTGCCAATCTCTGCCGCGGCATCGCCCGCCCCCGTGTACGTCCTCCAGGTGCCCTCGTCGCCGCCGCCCTCTGCGGACGAGCTGCCGGCGATGGCCCGGTTCGGCACGGCTTCCCTCCTTGGCATGATCGCGTTCCTGGTCTCTACCGCCTCCGGAGTGATGGCGATCATCTACCTGCGGGGAGCGATCCTCATCAACACCACGACCCACACGGTGAAGATCAGCTCGAACGTCATCCCGCTGCTGTGGGTCTCGGCGGGCGTCGAGGCGGTCTCCCTCGCGATCCTAATCGGGAGCCTCTACCACTACCGGCAGGTGTTCGTCGACCTCCGCGCTCGCGCCTCTACGTTCTCGACCCCCGCGACCCTCTCGGGGCTCGCGATGGCCGGCGCCGCGCTGCTCATCATAGGCTCGTTCGTCGAGGTACAGTACACCGCCGGGCTCATCGGCTGCCTGAACCAGCCGGGGGTCACCACGGCGAGCTGTGCCGGCGGAGGGGCGGCCGTCGCCTCCCTCGGGCTCGTTGGGCTCGCCGCGATCGTGTTCTTCATCGGGCTCATCGGGGTCCTCATCGGTGTCTGGCGGATCGGCGTCCGCTACCGGACCGAACTTCCCCGGATCGGGTCCGTCCTTTCGATCTTCCCCTACGTCAACTGGATCGGCATGCTCCTGAACTACCTCGGGGCCGCCGAGATCCGCAGCCGCCTGCAAGGCGCTGGGGCCTCCGGCTCCGGTGGAGCGGGGTAGGAACGCGCCCGCGAGTGCTACACAACGGATATATGGCGAAATCGGGTCCACCGGTCGATGGCAAGCGGTGGGGCTCCCCCTTCCTCGGGTGATCGGGCCCAGACGGTTGCCACGAGCCGCCAAGCACGCTGGAACTCCCAGGAGTACGGCGACGAGACCAAGCTCCGGGCGATTTCGGCGAAGCACGCCCGCATCTCCGCTCGCGCGGGCCAGCGGGCCGCCCACTTCAACACGCGCGTCGACAAGCTGCGTCACCAGGCGGCGACGCTGCGGGAGAAGGCGGCCGAAATCCGCGGGCCGATTCCGAAGCTCCATGCCGACATCGACTCGCTGCGCATCCAGGTCAAGACCGCGACCTCGGGCGACCCGAGGGCCGCTCACGGAACCGACGTGACGAAGCTGCAGTACCGCGCGCGCAAGCTCGAGCAGAAGGTCGCCAACCGCGAGGCCCGTGCTTCCCGGATGGAGGCCCACGCCGCGGCCAAATCCCAGAAGGCGGCCGAGCTCCGGGTCAAGGCCGACAAGTTGACCGAGACCCAGCGGGCGGCCGGCGCCGAAGCGGCCAGCTACCAGCAACGCGCCGATCAACTTCAACTGTCGAGGCAAGGGACCTCGGGCGACGCGGCCCGCTAACCATGATCCTGGTCGTGACCGTCGGCATGCCCGGGTCGGGCAAGGACGAGCTGGTGGAGGTCGCGCATTCGGTCGGGCTCGCCACGCTGAAGATGGGGGACCTCGTGCGCGACGAGACGCGCCGGCGCGGCCTTGCCCTCAACAACGCGAACGTCGGCCGGATCGCGTCCGAGGAGCGCGACAAGCACGGACCCGGAGTGTGGGCCCAGCGGGCCCTCCCGAAGCTCACCGAGACCCGGATGCTCGTGGACGGCTGCCGGTCGGACGCCGAAGTCACCGTCTTCCGCCACCATTTCGGAGACCTCTTCGTCCTCGGGATCTACTCCTCGCCCGAGACCCGGTACGACCGTCTGGAGCGGCGCGGGCGCAAGGACGACGGCGCGGACCTGCAGGAATTCTACGACCGGGACCGTCGCGAGATGAAGTGGGGCATCGGCAACGCCTTCGTCCTGGCGGACGGGATGCTGGTGAACGAGGGATCGCTCGACGAGTTCCGCCGCGCGGCTCGCGCGACCCTCGAGCATATCCTCCACCGCGAGCGCGACGGCTGAGCGGGCCGGCCTAGCGAGGTGGACCGGCCTCGTCCGCGCCCATTCCCCGGGCGACGAGCGCGAACCGCTCCCGGTCGACGACGACTCCGACCCGTTCGTGCGTCGCCGCAAGCTCGAGGGCCGAGGCCGCGAGGAAGGTGTCGCGTTCGGCAAGGAACGCGCGGGACCCGCGTCCGGAGGATAAGGTTCGGTCCCACGCGAGCGCGTACTCGTCCGGTCCGTCGGCGGGCGGTGGAGCGCGGCCGAGCCGATGCTCGCGCAGCGTTCGCCGCACGAGCTCGATGTAGCCGATGTGCCGCGTGAACATATCCGCCGCTCCGATGTCGGACGCATCGAGCGGCGCCACAGGGATCTTCCGCGCCTGGGCCCACTCGAGAATCCCGATGTACGCCGGGCTCGGGACCCGAACCTCTCCGTAGCGGGTGAGTCCCGTGACTTCCTGGCGCTCGAGCTGGGTCAGCGGGACGACCTCTTCGGCATCCGCGCCGGCAAAATACTCGACGAGTCCCTGGAGTTCCTCCTCGGAGAGCCCCACCCCGATCGCCTCCGGCCGGAACCGTTCCAGAGCGGCCAGCACGTCCGGGACCTCGGGCGCGTAGCCGCGGACCGCTCCGATCAGCAGGATCTCCGGCCGGCCCGGGATCCCGGTGGCGATCACGATCGTTCCCGCTCGGTGATCGCGTCGATCAGGTCGTCGCGGTCGCGGTGACGCTTGAGCTCGGAGACCGAGAGGATGGGCAGGCCCCCGATCGAGTTGCGGTGGATGGACTCCTCGACCACGAACATGGCATGGGCCTCGGCCACGCGCGCGAGCTGGTGCAGGACTTCGGCTCGGTGGATCGCCAGCCGCAAGCTCCCGATGGCGGTCAGGATGATCTCGCGTTCGGCGTCGCCGGGCGGCGTGCGCGTGAACGCGTCGAAGGGAGCACGGGTCGTCGGCGCGACCTCCCAACCCATGCCGTCGAGCTGGCGGAAGACGCCGTCCCGCAGCGGGTCGCCGGTTCGCGCGCGCGTCGGCTCCGGGGCGTTCGGTTCGCCTCGTCCCTCTTCCCCCGCGGAGGTCCGTCGCGGCTCGCCCGACCCGACTCGGGCGCCCCGTCGCACCATCGGAACATCGAACACCGCGATCGGCACCGCGATCGGTTCGCCGAAGTACTCCTCGATCCGTGCGACCACGCTCATCTCTGCGCCGGACCCATCCTCGTACAGCTGGACGGAGTGGCGTGAGACCCCCGCGATCGCGGCCATCGCCCCGAGGGACAACGCTCGGGACTCGCGCAGCTCCCGTAGATGGCCCCCATCGATGCGTGCGAACACTCCTCCCGGGCTCGACAGGAGGAAGGGGGCGAGGGCCCTCTCCACGTACTCCTGCAGCGTTTCCTCCCGGATGATGGGAGCTTCGTAGCGCGTGTAGACGACCCCGGGCTCGAGTTCCGAAGCTCCGGAGGTCTCCCCGACCACGATCGCCACGGCCGGGAACAGTCGGCCGAGCTCGAGCAGTCGGGTGGCCTCGTTGCGGTTGAGGGTGTCGATGTTCTTGAGTACCTTGACCAGGAGGAGCAGCGAGTCCCGCCGGGCGGCCAGGTCGAAGCTAGAGGGGCGGATCCCGTGGGCATCCGAGACGAAGAACCCGGCATGCTCGAGCATCTCCCGGATTCGCCGGATCGATCGTTCGCGGGTCCTCTCCATCGGCGACTCGCTTAAAAAGCTAAGTTCTTGTATATAAACGAGGCCCACGTGCTTCTACCGGTGGGGTCTTCCCACCGCGGGCCGCATTTCCGTTGAAACGGTCGCCTTTTACGCCACGCCCACGCTCCCATCGGGTCGACCGCGGGGACCGCAGGACGGTGTCGGAGCGATGAACGGCGTGCTGGTCCTCTGGCTTGGGGTGGTCGCCTTCGCCGCGATCCTCGTCTTCGGCACGGTGGCCCCCAGCCTCTTCCTGCGGCGGCGTAGACGACGAGCCTCCGGGCCCTGGATCGCTCTTGCAATCTTTGCTGCCGGCGTCGTGCTCGTCGCCGTCCTCACGGTCGTTCTCGCCGAACGCCTCTCGACCGTGCTCGCTTCGTTTTGGGTCTGGTCGTTCCCCGTGTTCTTCGTCCTTATCGCGGTGTTCGCGAGCTGGTTCTTCCACAACGCCGGATACCGCACCGACACGAAAGCGCTCGGGATCCTGCTGTTCCTTGCGCTCGGTTCCGGCGTCTTCGCCTACTACGTTCAGCCGGTGCCCTGGGACCTCGGCCACGTCGGGATTCCGTGACCCGGCCCGCCTTTGCGCGTGCAACCCGCCCCTCGCGCCACGTTTCATGCCCCTCTGCCGTTGCGACTCCTCGCCATGGTCGATCTCCGTCCGGTCCCGGACGCTCCGGCGCTGCGGTTGGCGAGCGCACGTCGCGCCGCACCGGTCGACCTGATCGTCTCGGACGTCCACCTCGGTCTCGGAGCCACACGCGACCGGCCGTCCGGACCTCCCGAGGCGACCTCGACCGATATCGCCGACCTCGTGATCGGCTGGGCGAGGACCGCCGGGGCGGACCGAGTCGTCATCGCCGGCGATGCCAAGCACCCGATCGTCGGCACGCCTCCATCGTTGCGGCCGGTGGTGTTCGCATTCTTCGGTCGTCTCCTCCAGGAGGACCTGGACGTCGAGCTCGTTCCGGGGAACCACGACGTCGGCCTGACCCGCTACCTCCCGCGGGAGGTCGTCGTCCACGGTGCGGACGGTGTCGCTCGGGAAGGCGTAGGCATCTTCCATGGGCACCGCTGGCCCTCGCCGGAAGTGCTCCAGTGCGAGCGGCTCGTTGCGGGCCATCTGCATCCCGGAGTCCGCTTCGCGCCCACACGCCGCGATCCTCTCGCGAAGCGCCGATGCTGGGTGCGGGTCGAGTTCAGCGATGCCCACCCGCTCCCGGCGCGACGCCGTCGGGATCCGTCGATCGGTGCGCGCGAGCTGATCGTGCTGCCGGCCCTGAACCCGATCGCAGGAACGGAGGCGCTCAACTGCGACCGCCCCATGCGGGGCCGGACCTTCCTCGTGAAACGGTTCCTCGCGCGGGGGACCGTGCGCGCCTACCTGCTCGATGGGACGGACGTCGGGCCGCTGCCTATCCCCCGCTCGATCGACCGGCCTTCCCGATCGTCTCGCTTAGCGCGGCGCCGTCCGTAATCGGCGCCAGGCACGACGTTCCGACACACACGAGGGCACGGACCGCGCCCGTACCGGCCCGAGTCAACCCCGGAGGGGAGAAGGGCGGAGGAGGCGTTCCTCGGAACACCCATCGGTTCGGGTGCCAAGTGCGGCGTGCGATCCTCTCGAGCTCGTCGGCCTCGGGGCCCGATCCCTCCACCACGATGGTGACGGCGGGAGTCTGCAGGAGGCCCGCCGCCCATGCCGCTCCGGCGCCGAAGATCCCCGCGCCTCCGATGCGGGAGGAGATCGGGAGGAGCAGAGCCGCCGCCTTCTCCCGCCAGCGGTCGTCGTGGACGAGCGCGGAGTAGCGCAAGAACGTCAGCGCGGCGGAGGAGTTCGCGGCGAGATGCGGGCTGTCCTCGAGGGGGTACGAAGGATCTTGGAGCGAGCCGATGGTCGGGCCATCGTGGAGCCCAGGGACCAGATCGCGCAGGAGCCCGTCCTCGCCCCGGAACTCCCGATCGATGAGCGAGAGGATCTCGTCGGCGTGTCCGGCGTACCTCGGTTCGCCCATCACCCCCGCGAGCTCGGTCAACGCGCGGGCGATCTGGACCTGGTCGTCCAACAGACCGAACCCGCTCGGGCCGGTCGGCTCGATCTGGTGCGCGACTCCCCGGCCGGGCCGGTACGCCCCCTCGAGGATCCGATCGACCGCGGCGCGCGCATCGTTCACGATCCCGACGTCCCCCAGGAACTCCCCCGCCCGAGCGAAGGCGAACGCCATCGCCCCGTTCAGATCGGCATGCCGCGCGCGGTCGACGATCGGTTGGGGTCGCCGGGCCCGGGCCGCGCGGAGCTTTTCGATGGATCGCTCGAGCGTCGCTCGAGCGCTCGATTCGCTCACGCCGAGATTTGAGGCGACCTCGGCGATCGGCATGAGCCGAAAGAGCACGTTGCGCTGCGGGTCCTCGGGCATCCGCCCGTCGCTCCCCGCCCCGAAGAACCGGCTTGCCACCTTGAACTCGGCCTCCTCCAGCGCACCGCGCATCTCCGCCCGCGTCCAGGTGTAGAAGCTCCCGTCGTCACCGGGCGCGTTGTCGGCATCCTGGCTCGCGCCGAATCCCCCCTCGGGGTCGAGCAGGGTTGTCCGCACCCAGTTGACGATCCCGCCGATCACCTGCTCGAAGCGTGGGTCCGCGAAGCGCTGCGCGCCTTCCACGTACGCCGCGAGGAGCGCGGCGTTGTCGGAGGCCATCTTCTCGAAGTGGGGGATGTGCCAGGCCTCATCGACCGAATAGCGATGGAAGCCGCCGCCGATTTGATCGTAGATACCACCGTCCGCCATTCGCTGGAGGTTCTCCCGGGCCCGCTCGCCCGAGACGGGGGTCCGGCGGGAGTACTCCTCCCACAGGAGCAGGGAGACGGCGGTCGGATGCGGGAACTTCGGCGCGAACCCGAATCCGCCGTTCACCGGATCGTATCCCTGGTGGACCTGGGCGAGGATCCCCGAGATGAATCCCTCGAGGGATCGGCCGGGGGCCGGCCGGGTCGAGCGCATCCGCTCGAGCGCATCGCGGATGCTCTGCGCATGCCGATGGAGCTGGTCGGGCTCCTCCTTCCACAGGCGCGCGATCTCCGCGAGCAGCCGACGGAAGCCCGGACGCCCGTGCCCGTCGGTCGGAGGGTAGTACGTACCGCCCAGGAAGACCTCCCCGTCGGGGGTCAGGAACCCGGTGAGGGGCCAGCCCCCTTCGCCCGTGAGCGCGCCAACCTGGCGCTGGTAGCGCCGATCGATCTCGGGGTGCTCGTCCCGATCGACCTTGATGGCGACGAAGTGCTCGCCGAGCAGGCGAGCGACCTCGGCATCCGAGTACGTTCCTTCGTCCATGACGTGGCACCAGTGGCACCACGAAGCCCCAATGTCGAGCAGGATGGGGCGGCCGCTCCGTCGAGCGACGTCGAACGCCTCGTTGCCCCACGGATGCCAGTCGATCGGTTGTTCGGACGCGGCGCGAAGGTACGCCGAGGAAGAGCCCGCGAGCCGCCATCCGTGCGGGTGACCGGGCTCCGGAGGGCCGGGTTCCATCGGCAGGTACCGGGCTCGAAGGGACTTACACTTGTCGCCGCGCTTCGCAGTACCGGCGCCACCGGCTGGCCCGAGTGTTACCGCCCTCGTTCCGCTTATAAGGGGCTCCCGAGTGTCCCGTGCCGGAGCAGCCTTCGATGGAGATGCAACCGGGCCAGATGGCCTACGACCGCGCCATTACCGTCTTCTCTCCGGACGGACGCCTGTTCCAGGTCGAGTACGCCCGCGAGGCAGTTCGCCGTGGAGCCACCACCGCCGGCGTGGTCTATGCGAACGGGGTCGTTCTGATCGCCGATCGGCGGATCCCGAATCCGAAACTGGCCGAACCGGCGAGCCTCGAGAAGATCCACCAGATCGATGAGAACATCGCGTGCGCCACGGCCGGCCTCGTCGCGGACGCGCGCGTTCTGGTCGACCACGCGCGGCTGTCGGCCCAGGTCCATCGGATCACGTACGCCGAGGCGATCCCGGTCGAACTGCTGGTCCGCAAGATCTGCGACAACAAGCAACAGTACACCCAGTACGGCGGGGTCCGGCCGTTCGGGACGGCGCTCCTGGTCGGCGGCTACGATGATTCGGGCATCCACCTCTTCGAGACCGAACCTTCCGGCTCTCTGACGAGCTTCCATGCCACGAGCACGGGCGGCAACAAGGGCCCGGTCATGGAGCTCTTCGAGGCGAAGTACAAGCCCGGCCTCGATCGCGACACGGCGATCCTCCTCGCCCTCGAAGGGCTGCGGGCCGCCCTCGATGACGGGGCGAGCCTGGCCCAGGTCGAGATATGCACCGTTCAGCCCGGCGAGGGAATGCGCCGCCTCTCCGCCGAGGAAGTACAGAAGTACGCGAGCCGCCTTCCCCCGGCCCCGGGCCCCTCCAAGAGCGCCCGCCCGTAGGCCACTCCGCACCGAAAGGGGGGCGGGATCCGAACGATGGTCAAGGTCGACGACGCCGTGATCGCCCGATGGGAGCACGCGGGCTCGCGCTTCGAGGTCCTCGTCGATCCGACCGCGGTCCAGGATATCAAGGACGGCAAGGACATCGATCTTGCCGACAAGCTCGCGCTCGACCAGGTCTTTAAGGACGCGAAGAAGGGCGACAAGATCTCCGAGGAGCATCTCGAGAAAATCTTCCACACGCGCAACATCGCCGTGATCGCCAAGGAGATCGTCCAGAAGGGCGAGGTCCAGGTTACCACCGAGCAGCGCCACCAGCTCCAGGAGGTGAAGCGTCGGCAGATTGTCGCCACGATCGCTCGCAACGCGATGAACCCTCAGACCGGCGCGCCCCACCCGCCCGCACGCATTGAGGCGGCGATGGCGGAAGCCAAGGTGCACATCGATCCGTTCCGCCCGGTCGACGCCCAGGTCCAGGAGGTCCTCACCAAGCTCCGGCCCCTGCTCCCGATCCGCTTCGACGTCGTGCGGGTCCGCATCCGGGTCCCGGCGCAGCACTACCCGCGAGTCATCGGGGAGATCAAGGGGATGGGAAAACTCTCGGACGAGCAGTGGGGCAGCGATGGGTCCTGGAGCGGGATCCTCGAGATCCCCGCCGGCGTGCAGACCGATCTCTACGAGAAGCTCAACGCGCGCACCAAGGGGACCGCCGAGACCGCTTTGGTTAAATAGAGCACCTCCGTCCAACGCGCCCGGTGCAGCATAAACAATGGACAGTGGACATCTGCCGGGCCACCGTACTCGTGGCCGCGAGGGTCATTCCTCGCATCCCTCTCGGGATCGGACACTAGTACTTCCCGGGGAAGAGATCCCCTCCGATGGCCTTCGCCCGGGCTCCGGTACCTACCGGGTCCACGGTAAGGTCTACGCGAGCGTGCTCGGTCTCGTGGCCGAGCGGCCCCCCTTCGTCCAAGTGCTCCCCCTCTCGGGACGCTACATCCCCAAGGCGGGGGACGTCGTGCTCGGGACGGTGACGGACGTTCAAGGCACGTTCTGGCTGTTGGACATTGGCGCCCCTCGCTGGGCCCCTCTCCACATGACCGGGACCCCATGGAGGATCGAGATCGGGGAGACCGATCGCTACCTGCGGGTCGGCGACGCGGTCGCGGTGCGGGTCGAGAACCTCGAAGCTACCGGGCGCATCGGAGTGACGATGGTGGGCGATGGCCTGGGCCGTCTCGAAGGCGGTACCATCATCACCGTCTCCCCCGCTCGCATCCCCCGGGTGATCGGCCGTGGAGGGTCGATGATCCAGTCCATCCAGAGCCTCACGGGCGCGACGATGATCGTCGGCCAGAACGGCCGCGTATGGGTCGATGGCACCCCCGAGGCCATCGGCCGCGTCCGCCAGGCGCTCCGCATCATCGATCTGGACGGGCACCGCCCCGGGCTGACCGAACGGATCCAGGATCTGCTCGGGTCCCGCCCGCCGGATGTTACCGTCCCGCGCCTGCCCGCTCCCCCGGCGGAACCGGAGCTGGCAATCCCGGACGACGAGCTGCCGGAACCCCCCGACGAGCCGTGAACGGATATTCCAAGGAGAAAACTACTATGGGAAGCGTAGGTGCGAAAGAAGTCCCCGTGCTGTTGAGCCCCGAGGGGATCCGAGTCGATGGTCGCCGACTGGACGAGCTGCGGCCGCTGAGAGTCGTGGCCGGTCCGCTCCATCGGGCCGACGGCTCCGCGTTCGTGGAGTGGGGAGCGAACAAGGTGATGGCCGCGGTCTACGGGCCTCGCGAGGTCCACCCTCGCCATCTCCAGCAGAACAACAAGGCGATCGTTCAGTGCAAGTACAACATGGCGGCGTTCAGCGTCGACGAGCGCAAGCGCCCCGGCCTCGACCGCCGCTCGCAGGAGATCAGCAAGGTGATCGCCGAGGCGTTCGAGTCCGTGATCTTCGCGGAGGAGTACCCGAGGACGAGCATCGACGTCTACATCGAGGTGCTTCAGGCGAACGCCGGGACGCGATGCGCCGGACTCGTCGCGGCGTCCGTCGCGCTCGCGGACGCTGGGATCCCGATGGCCGACCTCGTGCCGGCCGTCGCGGTCGGCAAGGTCGCGGGCGAGATCGTGCTCGATCTGAACAAGGCCGAGGACAACTTCGGAGAGGCCGATCTTCCGATGGCGCTCGTGCCGCAATCCGGCCGCCTCGTCCTCCTCCAGATGGAGGGCCACATGACGCGCGAGGAGCTCTCCCGTGCCCTCGACATGGGCGTGAAGGGATGCCATGTCATTTACGACAAGATGAAGGCGGCGCTTCGGGACCGCTATAGCGCGGCCCGGCCGACGGAGGTCGCCGCATGAGCGAAGAGATCACCGCCGACATCCTGACGACGCACATCCTCGACCTCGCCGCCAGCGGCAAGCGCATGGACGGGCGGAGCGCCGATCAGTACCGCCCGGTCTCGGTCGAGATCGGCTTCGTGACGACCGCCGACGGTTCGGCGCTCGCGCGGATCGGTGACACCACGGTCCTCTCGGGCATCAAGCTCGAACCGGGCAAACCGTTCCCGGACACCCCGAACGCGGGCGTCCTCACGACCAACGCCGAACTGATCCCTCTCTCCAGCCCGACGTTCGAGCCGGGGCCGCCGCAGCCCTGGGCGATCGAGGTCTCGCGGGTGGTCGATCGGGCGATCCGCGCCGCGGAAGCCATTGACCTGACCAAGCTGTGTGTGACGCCGGGGGAGAAGACGTGGGTCTGCTACGTCGATATCCACGTGCTCGATCACTCCGGGAACCTGATCGATGCGGCGATGCTCGCCGGGATCTCCGCGTTGCACCACGCGATCTTGCCGAGCAAGCGCTTCGGCATCGGGGAAGCGGACACCCCGCTCGACGTCCAGCACACCCCGATCGAGTGCACCTTCGTGCGCCTCGGTGATGCGATCGTGGTCGATCCGAGCTTCGAGGAGGAGCGCGCGGCGCAGGGTCGCCTGACGGTCGCGACCGATGAGACGGGGCGCGTCGTGGCCATGCAAAAGGGTCTTGTGGGCGCCTTTTCTCCGGACGACATCCGCGCCACCGTCGAGCGGGCGTTCCATCACGGGGATCGCCTGCGCACCGTTGCCCGGAAGGGAGGCACCCTATGAGCAAGCGCACGAAGAAGGTCGGAAACACCGGCTGGATGGGAGCCCGATACGGAATCCGCATCCGGCGCCGGGTCCTCGAACTCGACCGCAGCCGGAGCGAGCGCGCGGCCTGTCCCCGGTGCTCGACCGTAACGCTCTCCCGGATCTCGAGCGGGGTCTTCGAGTGCGGACGCTGCGGCACCCGGTACGCCTCGGGCGCCTACCTGTTCACCCCGCCGGGGCCCGTCAGCCGAGCCGAACGCGAACCCGTGGCGGGCAAGCCTTAAGGCCGCCGGGTTTCGTGGTAGGAGCGAGCCATGTTCCGGTGCATCCGGTGCGGGGAGGCCCTCCCCTCCGACGCGAACCTGTTCGGGGTTCGCTGCGACAACTGCGGCGGCAAGATCTTCACCAAGGAACACCCCAACGTCAAGAAAGTACTGAAGGCACGCTGAACCCTCTGCCCCTTCCCACCGGCTCCCGCGGGGGGGTAATATACAGGTGGCCGGCCTAGACGCGGGATCCGCGCGCTCGAACGCGTGCGGGCGCTCGATGATGTGGCGAACCGACCGGCGACCCCGTCCTCCCTTCGCCGTCGCCGCGGTGAGCGCGACGGCGATCCTCATCGTGCTCGGGGGCCTTCCGGTCGGGGGAACGCCGGCCCCCGCCGCTCCCTGCTCGCTGTGTTCTCCGCCCCTGGTGCATGCGCCTTCGTCGCCCCATTCGATCAACGTCTACTCGGTCACGCCGGGAGTCCAGACCCTGGATCCCGCCGTCGCGTCCGATCCGGCTTCGGTCCAGGCGATCCTGAACATCTACCAGACGCTGATCACGTACGACGGCAACTCGACCTCTTCGTTCGTGCCCGAGCTCGCGACGTGCGTGCCGGGGTCCCCTCAGTGCCAGCAGCTCTTCGGGAGCTCCCTCCTCGTGAACGGGTCGATGGGCTCACCGCAGTTCTACACGTTCCCCATCGATCCCGCGGCCCGGTTCTACGACTCCAAGACCGGGGTGGGCTGGCCCGTCTACCCGTCCGACGTGCTCTTCTCCTTCGCGCGACTCGAAGCCTTCGCGAACCTCCCAACCCCCGGGAGCACGCCGGGTTGGATCGTCTCCCAAGCGCTTCTCCCGGGGGGAAACCCGAGCTGGGACGAGGGGACCCACTATCCCTACAACAACACCCCCCAGCACGTGCTCTCCTCGATCCTCGTGAACGACTCGAGCTATTGCCCGGCCACCGCGCTCGCCGCGAACGGATGCGTGACGTTCGTTGCGAACGGCAGCGGCACCTCCTGGCCGGCGCTCCTGAGCATGTTGGCAAGCCCGACCGCAACCAGCATCGAGCCGTGTGGGTGGTTCTCGTTCGTCGGCGCGGGCGTCGCCGGGTTCAGTGGGACCACCGCCGCCTACGGGGATGGGCCGTGTCTCCTCCCGGGGGCCGCGACCAACTCCACCTCGACCGGTTTCCAGAACTACCTTCGCACCGTCCCCCCCACCGCCTGGGACGCGCTCGAACTTCTCGCGGACGTCCACTCATTGGCCCCTCAGCCGTCGGTGCAGTGGATCGCCGTGGGATCGGGTCCGTACTCGCTCGAGAGCATCGATCCGCGCACGGGCTACGTCCTCGAAGCGAGCCCGGTCTACCGATCCCCGACGGGCTGCGCCGGCACCGTAGGATGCGAACCACTCCCGGGAACGTACTTTTCCACGGTGAACCTGTTCTATGAGTCGAACGACACCCTCGGGGTGAACGAGTATCTCTCCGGTCGGGCCGCGGTCGCCACGATCGATCCTACGGATGCCGCATCGTTCGATGCGCTCTATACGGCCGGCAAGATCGGCGAGATGAGCGTCCCGGCCCTTCGGACGAGCTTCCAGACGTTCAATATGAACTTCGACCTGGCGAACGAGCGCCAGATCGATCCGACCGGCTGGCTCAACGTCCCGGCGGATTTCCTCAGCTTCAACGGACTGCGCGAGTTCCTCAGCCTGGCCTATCCGTACTCGTCCCTCGCGCCCACGCTTCGGACGAGCTACGGGGCGGCGTACGGGTTCGACTACGGCGGCGCGATCCCCCGGTACCTCGGCAACGAGTACCCCGCGAACATCACATGGCCGTCCGCCGATCCGACCGCCAGCGCGAGCGTTCCGGGGAGCGCGGCGTGGTACTGGGCGCAGTCCACGCTGCCGACCTCGGGACTGTACGATCCCGAATTGAGCCAGTGCTCGTCGGCCCACCCGTGCCGCTTCCCGATCATGTACTCGGCCTCGTCCAGCGGGGCCGACCTCGGGCCTCTTTCCATCGAACAGCTCACGGCGTGGAGCCAGTCGATCGCCGCCCTCAGCACTGGAGCCCTCCAACCGTACGTGCTTGGGCCGGAGTGCGGGAGGTACCAAGTAGGCCCATCTCCCTGTACGTTCGCCCCGGGCCAGTCCCCGTACACGACCATCGGGGCCGAATCGACCGCCGCGTTCGCCGACCCGAACGCCGTGCTCGGTCCGCTCTATGCGTCCAACGAGTCGTGGCCGTACTCCGACTCCTTGGCCCCGCAGCTCACGCGCCCCCAGTTCGACAGTTCCACGTGCGGCTACGACAACGGCTCGTGGACGGACCTGATCCATTGGGCCCACGCCTCGTTCCTGGCCACCGAGTGCCAGGGCGTGGCGTACCGATCCATGGCGAGCTGGATCTCGACCGGAAGCCGGCTCGCCCCCGGCCCGTACCGGACGCTAGTCTACAACGAAATCGAGCATGTCGCGAACCTGCTCGCGCTCTACGTGTACACCTACCAGGGGTCCGATCCGCAGACCTACGCGTCGTGGGTCAATGCCACGAGCCTCAACATGAACCCCGTGCTCGGAGGTGAAGGGATCGAGCCGTGGTACTCGCTCCGGGCGATGGGTCCGGCCCCGCCGACGGAGTACCCCGTCGCCTTTCACGAAGTCGGCCTACCGGCGAACGTGAACTGGTCGGTATCGGTGAACGGCTCGACGACCCGATCCGCGACCTTCTCCATGGTCTTCGATGTTCCGAACGGTACCTACGACTTCTCGATCCAAGGCGTCGGCGGGTACACCGTTACCCCGGGGACCGGAACGGTGGAGGTGAATGGGACCTCCCAAACGATCCTCGTCTTCTACGTCCTGACGCCGGGCACCTACCTCGTTCAGTTCGAAGAGTCCGGCCTCCCGGCCGGGACCATCTGGTCGGTGGCCCTGAACCGATCTCCCGAGATCCGTACCTCCTCCACGTCGATCTCCTTCAGCCTGACGAACGGCAGCTACTCCTACACCCTCGACAGCGTGCGCGGGTTCACGGTAGCGGGGACCACGGGTTCGTTCTGGGTGATCGGTCTCGCGGAGAACATCTCGGTCCGGTATCTGAGGATCGTGGTGACGTACACGTTGCATGTCGCAGAGACCGGTCTTCCCGTCGGGACCCCGTGGAGCGTCTCGCTCGGGCCGTCCACGCGCAACCTCTCCACCCCATCCACCGACTGGATGATGCCGAACGGCACGTACCCTTTTGCAGTGAATTCGAGCGGGTTCGACGCGACGCCGACGTACGGATCGATCACGATCGACGGCAAGAACACGACACTGAACGTCACCTTCATCGCGTACCGATCGACAGGGGGCTCGAGCTCGGGATGGGGCGGGGTCCCGTCCTGGGCTTGGGCCGCCGTGGCCTCCA
>JABEUK010000192.1 GCA_013044425.1 Thermoplasmata archaeon
GCGTTCTCCGGACGGGGCTGCTCGGGCTGGTACCAGATGCAACCGCTTCCGACGGCCTCGCCGCGCCGGGTTTCTGCGATCTGCCCGACCAGCTCTCCACGCCTCAGTCGGGCGAGGAGCCAGCGTCGATACCGACGATCGTGGGCCGCGATCCGCTCTTCGGCTCTACCGCCGATCGACAAGAACATCCGGTGGCGGTGGTCGACGAGGGTTTCGAGGTCCGATGCCCGCGCCGCCCTCAATCGGTAACCTCTCGCCCGCACGCCTCGCCGACCGAGATCGGAGAGATTAGTCTTACCGGCCCGTTCTCGACCCTCACCCTTCCGAGCGGTATCCCGGCCCTTCGGCGGACGACAGGGCACGCAGCGAGCGAACTCGGTAGGGTAACGTACTTGAGCCGTCCCGCGCTCGGCCGGCCGTGTTCGAGCTCCTCGAATCCGAGGATCGTCTTCGGGGCGCCCTGCGACATATCGAGCGACACACTCCGTTCGCGGAGATCGTCGCGGAACGCTCTCTCGGTGACTCCGTTCGGCTCGACCGCACCTCGGTCTCGCCCCGCGTCTTTGCCCGTCTTGAGGGAGCTGCGTTCCGGGCGTGGGCGGGGGATCACTGGGCCGAGGTCGCATCCACCGGGCTCTCGGCCGAGCCGATCGACCGCGCGGCCGATGCGTTGATCGGATTGCTTCCCGAAGGCGCTGGGGCGCGGTCCCCTCCCGGAGAGCCGACCGTCGGCGAGGCGTCGTACACCACCGCTCCTCCGAGGCCGATGGGGGACCTTTCCATCGAGGACCGGATCAACTTCGCGCGGGATTGGTACGCATGGGCGACGAGCGTGCCCGGCGTCCCCAACACCACCGTGTCGCTGGGATTCTTCTCGGACGAGCGGCTGTACATGAACAGCGCAGCCGCCCGGCGCCACCAGCGCATCTCGAGGGTGTTCGCCAGCGTCGTCCCGATCGCGATCGAGGGAGGTAGGGTCCAGTACGATGCGCTCGTGCGGGGAGCCATCGGCGGGCGCGAGATCCTGGACACCGTCACCGAGGACCGGGTACACGACGTGGCGAAGAGCGCGCGCGCGATGCTGGGCGCCGAGTCCCCTCCCACGGGGCCGATCACCGTCCTCATGGACCCGAGCACGACCGGGACGTTCGCGCACGAGTCGTTCGGGCATGGGACCGAGGCCGACCAGTTCGTGCGAGAGCGATCGTACCTGCGGCCGATCCTGGGCTCGATGGTCGGGCCGGAGTTCCTGACGATCGCCGACGACGGCGCCTACCCCGGAGGCTGGGGCGGGATCTACTTCGACGACGAAGGACGCCGAAGCCAGAAGACCCTCCTGGTCGACCATGGCCGCTTCACGGGCGTCCTCCACGACCGAGTGTCGGCCGCGCTGCTCGGGGGGACTCCGACGGGGAATGCGCGGCGAGCGGACTTCCTCAGCCGAGAGTTCGTCCGGATGACCAACACGTACGTCGAGCCCGGAGACTGGGGGCTCGAGGAACTCGTGAAGGAGGCCCGGGATGGGATCCTCCTCGAGCGATGCACCTCGGGCATTGAGGACCCACTCGGGGGCCAGATGCAGATCAAGGTCCTTCGAGGGCACCGAATCGAGCACGGCGAGATCACGACGCTCGTTTCCTCGATGGCGCTCTCGGGCCGCGTGCTGGAGGTGCTGCGCTCGGTCCGTGGGGTGGGTCGCGCCGACACCTTCGAGATCGACCCGGGCTTCTGTGGGAAGGGGCATTCGGACATGCTGCCGGCCGGAACGGGCGGCTCCTATCTGCTGACCAGCGCCTCGGTGGGGCCGGCATGACGCGGGCCGAGTCCGACCTCGCCTTCCGCGTCGCCGAACAGCTCCAGATCGACGGACCGTGGGACGTCTACGCGGAGCATCTCGCCCGGTACGAGATCCATTTCGATGGGACCCACATCGAGACCGTCCGGGGTCCCGTCACGATCGACGGGTACGGAATCCGAGTTCTGCGGAAGGTGGAGGACCAAATGGGGGTGGGCTATCAGGCGAGCGACGATGCCTCGAGTTCGGGCATCTCAACGGTTCTCGCGGATGCCGAGTCGACGGCGCGACATGCCCGGTTCCCTGCACGTGCGGTCGTTCTACCCGGGAGTTCTCCCCGCGCACTCTCCGACGTAGAGATCTCCGATGCATCGCTCACCGCTCGGCCTCGCGAAATCGTGGACGACTACGTACGCGAGCTCTTCGCTCGTTTCGAGGGCCGCACCGGGGTCCAACCGAGCTTCGGCTCGGTCCGCGCCACCGTGGGCGAGACCACGATCGCCAACTCTTTCGGTCTGGCCACTTCCTTCCGCCATACGAACGTCGATTTCGAGTTGGCCGTGAAGGCATCGGGCGGGCCCGAGGGTCGGCCTCCCGGGGAGTACTGGGTCACCCGCTATCAGCGTCGACTCGATCCGCGCGGGCTCGTCGCAGACATAGACGCCTGGTGCCAGCGCGCGAAGGACGTTCGCGCGGCTCGGACGCCGCCCGCGGGGCAGATCCCGGTCGTTCTCCCGGCGTACGTCCTCTCCGAGATCGTTCCGCCCGTTGTGGGCTTCCGCATGTCGGGGACCGCGCGACTCCGCCAGATGGCACCGGAGCCCGGCACGATGTACGGGACCGAGCTCGTTTCGATCGACAACGATGGCCGCCTTCCGTGGGGAGGCGAATCCGCTCCGGTCGATGATGAGGGAGCGCGAACGGGTCGCTTCGCGCTCCTCGATCACGGAAAGACCGGCGAACTGATCTACGACAGCCTGCACGCCGGCGCCTTCGACCGATCCTCCACGGCCGGCGCTCAGCGCCTCGGAGAGTTCGGCCGCCGAGCCGGTTCCCGATTCACGAGCCGCCCGGCACCCGGCCCCGCCACGCTCGCTCTCCACGCGGGAACGGGCGGGACCGACGCCGAGGTTATCGAGGCCGTGCGCGACGGGATCTGGGTCGAACAGTTTGGCTGGGCATTCCCCGATCCGACCTCGGGCGCCTTCGGCGGAGAGATCCGGATCGGCTACCGGATCCGAAA
>JABEUK010000001.1 GCA_013044425.1 Thermoplasmata archaeon
CGCGCGGGCCCGGATCGAGGAGCTCTCGGGATGCTCGGTGAGCATCTACGGAGCGACCGTCTCCCTCATCGGTGAGGAAGCTCAGATGGAGCGCGCGACGCGCGCGGTCGAGCTGCTGCTGCGCGGCAGCGAGCACTCCACGGTCTTCCACCTCCTCGCTCGCCTGCGGCGCGACGACGCGGCCGCGGAAGCGCTCGACCCGCTGGACGATGACGAGCTCGCGGGGTGAGTCGTGGCGAAGACGGTCACGCTCGACGGACCTACGCTCGCGTGGGCTCGGGGGCAGTTCGCCCGGTACTACGCCGAGACCGCGGTCGCGCCGCCGCACCGGTTCGCGCGCCGCGAGTTCGCGGCCTTCCCATTCTCGACCGAGACGCTCATGCGCCGGCACGAGGCCTTCCGGACGGTGGAGGAGTTTCGGGCGTGGCTCCCCCGCGAGGTCCCACGCCACGTCTACTACTCCACGGCGTACTACCGCAAGCCTTCCGAGCCGACCATGGCGGCGAAGGAGTGGCTCGGAGCGGACCTGATCTTCGATCTGGATTCGGATCACCTCCGGGGGGCCGAGCACCTCGACTATGCCGGCCAGCTCGCGCGGGTCAAGGTGAAACTGCGCGAACTCGTCGACGATTTCCTCTTCGGGGATTTCGGTATCGATCCCGCCTACACGTCGCTCGTATTCTCCGGCGGCCGCGGCTACCACGTCCACGTCCGGAACGAAGCATTCCTCCGCCTCACGAGTCCGGAGCGACGCGAGCTCGTCGACTACCTCGTGGGTTCCGGCTTCGATCCCCGCGACGCGGTCACGGCCAGCTCCGCGGGAGGTCCTAGCTCGTGGACCCCGTCCGACGCCTCCCCCGATGAGACCGGGGTCCCGGGTCGCGGTCCGGGCAAGGTTCGCCAGCTTGCGCCGGCAGACGCTCCGGGTTGGAAAGGTCGGACGACGCGCGCGGTCCTCGACCTGCTCGCGCACTGGGAAGCGATTGGGGTCGATGAGACGGCGAAGGAGATCGCGGCCCTCGGGATGGGCCCGGTGCGCGCGAAGCGGCTCGCCCGGATGTTCGTCGAGGAGGGCGGAAGCCGCAGGGTGCGCACGAGCCTAAGCCTCGATGTCTTCGACAAGGATCTTCCGAAGGAGTTCTGGGACGCCGTGCTCGCCCGCGCGGCGATCCGGGTCGAGGGCGAGACCGATGCTCCCGTCACCACCGACATCCATCGGCTCATCCGCCTTCCGCGTTCGTTGCACGGCGGCACCGGATTCCGCGTTTTGCCGCTGACCCGCGAGACGCTCGAGGCGTTCGATCCGTTCCGAGACGCGCCGCTGCCCTCCCTCGTCGAGGAACGCCAGCGCGTGACGTTCACGACCGCCGTCGAGTACCCGTTCCCGGAGGGAGTGCGCGGCACGCCCGGGGCGTCCGAGGAACTGCTCACGCCGACGGCGCTGTTCCTGGTGTTGCGGGGGGAGGCGGAGCTTCCGCCTTCACCGGGATGACGAGCCGGCCGATCCGCTCGATCGAGGCTTCGACCTGATCTCCGGCGTGGAGGCGCCGGCTGCCCTTGCCGAATTCGAAGCCCGGGCTTCCCGCCAGCGTGCCGAGGGAGATGAGGTCCCCCGGCTCGAGGGTGATGCCGCGGGAGATGTGCGCGATGATCTCGGGAATGCGGAAGATGTAGTCGTTGGTGTCGCCGCTCTGCCGCACGACGCCTCCGACCTTCAGCTCCATGGCGAGCGGATACGGGTTCCCCATCTCTTCCTTTGGGACGATCCAGGGACCGACCGCCATCGTGGCGTCGAACCCTTTGCCCATCACCCAGTCGACGACGCCCTCGCTCGGGTACTGCAGGTCGCGGTAGCCCATGTCGAGTGCGATCGTGTAGCCCGCCACGTAGTTCATCGCCTCGGACGCCGGGATGTGCTTACCGCGCTGGCCGATCACGATGGCGAGCTCGAGCTCGACGTCGGGAAACGTACCGACCGGGTTCAGGACGAGCGGCTCGCTGGGGCCGACGAGGCTGTTGAAGAAGCGGGTGAACACGTACGGCTGGGTCGGGAGCGGTTTCCCTTGCTCGGCGACGTGGCTCTTGGAGTTGGAGGCGAGACAATAGATCTTCACCCCGCGCACGACCGGGGCGAGCAGCTTCACGCCTTCCTCCGGCTTGAACAGGAAACGGGCACCGGTCGCGGCCCGCGGGGTCCACCCGGCCTTGCGACGGCGGTCGATGTACTCGATGATCTTCTTCGTGATCTCGACCGACTCCGCGCCGCCGGCGAAGAACGACTGCATGTCGCGGAAGCGGCTCGGGTCCGCGCCCTTGATCGGGTTCACGCCGAAGTAATCGCGGCAGGCGGTGTCGAGATCGATGTACTCGTTCGAGTCGGTCAGCATCCCGAAGTGGAACTGGTCGGCGAGCGAAAAGTGCACGAGCTTCATGAGCGGGACCTCGGGTGAGTCGAACGACGAGAGGGGATAAGGCGTGCGACGGGTTTTCGCTCCCTCACGGAGGAGGTGGGGTCGCGGGCGGCGGGCCGTAC
>JABEUK010000193.1 GCA_013044425.1 Thermoplasmata archaeon
AAGGTCGTCATCGTAGGGGCGAACGGGAGCGGGAAGTCAACTCTTCTGAAGGTCGCTCTGGGCCTCGCGCCGGTGAGCGAGGGGTCGGTCCGGGTTCTAGGCCGTGACGTGCGGACGGTACGGGGCGAGACGGGAGTGGGGACGAACCTTGAGGAGGTCTATCGGTTGATGACGATCTCCGTCGACGGGTTGATCTCGATCTGGTCCCGCCTCAAGGGCGGGTCGGAGGAGGAGATTCGCCACTGGATCGATGACTTTCACCTGCAGGGGGTTCTCGATCGGCCGCTCTTCCGGCTCTCCACGGGGCAGGCCAAGTTGGTGGGCAATCTGCTCGCGCTCGCCTTCCGGCCTCGCCTGCTCCTGCTCGACGAACCATTCGACAACGTCGACTTCGGTCGCCGACGTCAGTACGTCGCCTTGCTCGCTCAATCTCCTGCGGCGGTCGCGATGAACACGCATGAGCTCGAACTTCTCCATTCCTTCCCCGAGTGGGGCCTCTACTTCATGTTCGAGGGCCAGCTGATCGGACGTTTCCGGGCGGCCGACATCGACCGGCTCTACCTGAGCCGAGGCCGGCGCGCGGATGCGGTGGCGAGTTTCCGCACCAGTATCGGAGAGGTTGCGGTCACGCTCGACCTCGGAGACACTCCGATGAAGGGGGCCAGCAATCTCAGCTACCTGCTGGATCGGATCTCATGAGTCTTGCGCTTCCCTACACCCGGTCCGTCCTCACGAACCGATCCTTGTGGTTCTGGGGAGTCGTGTTCATGGCATTCTGGTTCGTCCTGGGCGCCTACGTCTTCTCGGGCGGGCTCCCCGCGACCCGCTCTGCGGAAGTGGCGTACACCTCCTCCTGGTACGCGGTCATCGCCCTGTTCTCGCTCACCACGCTGGCGATGGGAATCGCCACCAGCATCTCGTACGGGACCAGCGCGTTGGCCTTCGGTTTCCGATACACGCGGCTGACTCCCCGGGCTTTCGCTCTCTCGCTCATGGCCGCAGCGGGAGTGATGGGACTGTTCCTCAGCTTCATCATGGCGGGAGTGGTGAGCGGACTGTTCAGTGCGCACTTCGGCACCACGATCCTGCCCGCGAACCTGGCCGCGATCGTCGGGGTTTCCATCCTCTCGGGCGCGTTCATGATGGGTCTCGCCACGACCCTCGTTCTGGTGGTCGTGAACCATCTCGGACTGCGGAGCATGAGTTTCGTGGAGTTTGTCCCATTGATCTTGTCCTACATTTTCGGATTCGCCCAGCTCTTCCTCGCGCTCCCGGCGTGGGTCTTGTACCTCTCCCCGTGGAACGATATGGAGAGCCTCCTCTTCCAGGCGTTCAGCGGCTCCCCAGCGAGGATCGTACTCACGGACTCTGCCTCCCCGATCCTCGCCTGGCCTCTATTGGTGGGCGCTATCGTCGTTTGGGTGGTCGTTCTCGTGGGGGTGGCGAGCGTCCTTCTGCGCGGGATCCGTTCCGTCTCGGTCCAAGAGGGCCGACAGATCTGACCGTTAAGTCACTTATTCGGTCGTCAGCAAGATGGGGGAGCGCTCGGATAGGCGAGAGGCGAATACCGTATCGGAACCCGAGACCCCGGCGACCGCGGATTCCTTGCCGTCCGTGCCCCGCCCCCCTAGTTTCCGCCGCGCGCTCGCACACCGCCCGTTCTTCCTGCTCTGGACTTCGCAGCTGGTCTCGCAATCGGGGGACTTCATCTTCGATGTCGCGCTCCTTTGGCTCGTTCTTCAAACGACCGGTTCCGTCTTCGCCGTCAGTCTCGTCGTCGTCGCGACCCTCATTCCGGTGGTCCTGCTCGGTCCGGTCCTCGGCGTCTACGTCGATCGGTGGCCCCGGCGCACCATCCTCCTTCTCACGAATCTCGGCGAAGGGGTCCTCGTTGCCGCCCTGTCGGGACTCGTGCTGACGCATCAGACCGGTCTCACCGTGATCATCGTGATCGTTTTCGCTCTCGGAGTGGGCGGCCAGTTCGTACGGATCACCTCGAACGCCATGGTCCCGCAGACCGTCGGGACGACCGACCTGGGGACCGCGAACAGCTTGCTCTCGTTCAGTAACTCGACGACCCAGGTCGTGGGACTCTCGGTCGGCGGAGTCGTCGTGGCGCTCTTCGGGGTGGACCTCCCGATCACGTACGATGCGATCACGTTCTTCGTCGCCGCGCTCATCGTGATGCTGATGTCGCCCACGATCGGACGGCCCGAGCCGACTCCCGCCGGGACCGGCCCCCGGTTCGCGAGCCAGTTCTCGGAGGGCGTGCGATACGTGGCTCGGCAGCGGTTCCTGGTCGAGCTCATCGCGCTCGGCCTGGTCGTGAACTTCGCGGGCAACGCGGTGTTCGCGCTCTGGGCACCCTATGCGGACCTCGTCCTCCACGGGGGCGCGGCGACGTACGGGCTGCTCGGCGCGATGATCGCAGTCGGAGCCATCGTCGGAGCGATCGTCATCGGCAAGGTCGATACGCGGCGCACCGCGGGGAAGCTCCTCTTTGCGGGGAACGCCGGCGTCGGCGCGCTGATGATCGGCCTCGGCGTGACACGGTCCATCCCGCTCGCCCTCGCAGAATCGTTCCTCATCGGCGTACTCCTCTCGGTGATCAATATCCCGCTCCTCACCCTCGTCCAGGCGAAGGTCCCGTCGCGCCTCATGGGGCGGGTCATGTCGGTATTGATGGGATTCATCCTCGCCGCCGCCCCCTTTGGGGCGTACTTCGCCGGTTCGCTCGCCTCGGCGACCTCGGTCGGGTTCGTCTACGTCGCCGCCGGCGGGATCGTGATCGCTACGGACGCGGTGGGCGTCGTCGCGATGCGTGAGGTCCGGAACGTCACCTACTGAGCCGCCGCGGAGTCGCGGACGAGCTGATCCGATGGCTGCTCAACTACTGCCGAGAGCGGGGTTTCGAGGAGGTGTTTGTCCTGACCGACCCCGCGAACGAAGCGGCGGTGACGCTCTACCAATCAACCGGAGCGGTTACTGCTCTTTGAGTTGAAACGTTATATCTAGTCGTGTCTTACCCCCTTCGTGGCGCATCGAAGAGGGCGGTCGCGAAGGTCTCAAAGGGGAGGAAGGTCGGTCCGCCGTCGCGTGACGGACCGAGAGAAGCGCCGCCGATTGGCCTACCGTTGGCTCCGCCAAGGAGTGCCCCGTGCCGAGGTCGCCCGTCGTCTCGAGGTCTCGTGGGCCGCTGTCGGTAAGTGGGAGAAGCGGCGCCTGGCCGAGGGACCGAACTCTTGGAGGGAGAAGCGCCATCCCGGGGCCGTTCCCAAGCTCACGCCGGAACAGAAGGCGCGCCTGAAGACGATCCTCCTCAACGGAGCTCGCGCCCACGGGTATCCGACCGACCTGTGGACCCTGAAGCGCTTGGCGGAGGTGATACGCAAGGAGTTCGGCGCGCGCTACACCTTGTCCGGGGTCTGGAGAGTGT
>JABEUK010000194.1 GCA_013044425.1 Thermoplasmata archaeon
CCAGAGCGCTCTCCGGCTCCGCCGGCGGCACGGACGTGTGGAACCCGAGCCCGACCAGGTGGTCGTCTGGGCTTAAGATTTACGCGGACCGGGGCGGCCCGAGCCGGCACTCCCGCGACGGGCTAATGACCCCGGGCTCGTAAGGCCGACGATGTTCGTTGACACCATCCCGGACTCCCCCATCCTCACGTTGATGGAGCGCATCTTCCGGATGCGGGCCGCAGGGGAGACCGTCATCGGCTTGCACATCGGCGAGCCGGACTTCGATACGCCACCGGGGATCCGCGCCGCGGCGACTCGCGCGCTCGAAGCGGGGGAGACCCATTACGGATCCTCGCAAGGGATCCCCGAGCTCCGCCGCGCGATCGCCGAGCGCCTCGCGCGCCGACACCACATCCCCGCTCGCGCGGAGGACGTGGTGATCATGCCGTCGAAGTTCGCGATCTACGCGACGATCCTCGCGACCACCTCTCCCGGGGACGAGGTCCTCATCCCGAACCCGACCTACCTGTTCGAGCAGGCCGTGCGCCTCGCCGGCGCCACGCCGGTGTTCGTTCCCCTGCGGGAGAACTACGGGATCGATCCCGCGGTCCTGGAGGCGGCGGTGACCCCTCGGACCCGGCTCATCATCTACGCCACTCCGGGGAACCCCACGGGGCATCTCATGGATCGGTACGATCTCCAGGCGACGATCGAGGTCGCGCGAAGGCACCAGCTCATCCTTGCGAGCGACGAGACGTACGAGTCGCTCGTCTACGATGGGACGCACATCGCGAGCGCGGCGCTCGCGTACGGGGCCGAGCGGGTCGTCACGCTGGGGAGCTTCTCCAAGACGTTCGCCATGACGGGCTGGCGCGCCGGGTACGCGATCGCCCCACCCCCCGTCCGAGCGAGGCTGGTGAAGATCATGGAGCACACCCTGACCTGCATCCCTCCGTTCGTCCAGGAGGCGTGCCAATGGGCGCTGGAGCACGCCGAGCCGGAGGCCGAGCGCTTCCGCGAGGAGTTCCGGGCCCGACGCGATGCCCTCGTACCGGCGCTCGCATCGATCCCCGGGTTCCACCTCGCTCGTCCCGATGGGGCCTTCTACGCATTCCCGTCCTACGACCTTCCGCTCTCCTCCGCCGAGTTCGCCGAACGCCTGCTCATCGAGGAGCATGTCGCCGTCGTCCCGGGGGTCTCCTTCGGACCGGCGGGAGAACGGCACATCCGCCTCTCCTACGCCCGGCCCCGGGCCGAGCTCGCCGAAGGCGTGGAACGGATCCGCCGCTTCGTCGAGCGGCACCGCGCCTGAGGGCACGGCCCTCGCCGGGCCGCTTTAGTAGCCGAGACCGATCGACCGCCCGATGTCCGTTCCCTCCCGCGTGCACGATCTTACGGCGACCCTCCAGACCCACATGGCGACCTGGCCGACCTCCCCGCTCCCGGTGTTCGAACCGACCGCCTTCAACGCTCGGGACGGCGTCGCGGCGGAGCGGATCATCTGTTCGTCCCACACGGGGACCCACGTGGATGCGCCGTACCATTTCGTCGAGGGCGGCCGGACCATCGACGCCATCCCGCCGGAGGATCTCGTGGGCCCGGCCGTCGTCCTCGATCTGAGAGCGGAGATCGATGGCACCCTCCTGCGCCGCGCCAGCCTCGAACGGCATTGGCCGAAGGGCCCGGCTCCCGCCTTCGTCCTGCTGCGCACGGACTGGAGCCAGCAGCGCGCGCCGACCCGGCGCTACCTGTACGACTTCCCGGGCCTCGAGGTATCCGCCGCGGAGTTCCTGGTCGAGCGGGGGATCCGGGCCGTGGGCACCGACACTCTGTCCATCGATCCGTACGCGAACTCGCAGTTCGAGGTCCACAAGATCCTGCTGTCGCACGGGATCTGGATTATCGAAGCGCTGGACCACTTGGACCGATTGCGCGAAGGGGTGGTGTACACGCTCGTCGTCGGGCCTCTGAAGATCGGGGGCGGGAGCGGCGCCATGAGCCGGGTCCTCGCGCTCGAATCGTAGGGGGCCGGCGATGAGCATCGAGCTGGGACTTTCCGGGCAACGGGTCGTCGTTACAGGAGCGAGCCAGGGGATCGGATTCGCGGCCGCGCGTGCGCTGCTCGAGGAAGGCGCCCGCGTGGTGATCAACTCCTCCCAGCCGGAGCGCCTCGCGCGGGCGGTCCAGGCGCTCTCCGCGTTCGGCCCCGTCCATGGGATCGTCGCCGATCTGCGCCATCGCGCGGATATGGAGCGACTGATCGGCGGGTCCGCGGAGCATCTCGGCGGGCTGGACGTGCTCGTCTACGTGACGGGGGGTCCTGCGCCCGGACGCGCTATGGAACTCGATTACGCGGACTGGCAGCGGGCCGCAGAATTGCTCGCGGTGAGCCCGGCCTACTTGAGCCGGCTCGCCGCCGAACGGATGGTCACCAACCCCCGTGGGGGCCGCATCGTGCTCCTGGGGTCGCTCACGATGCGCGAGCCGATCCCGACCCTCGCGCTGTCGAATGTGATGCGGATCTCCTTGCTCGGCCTCGTGCGCACCCTCGCGCGCGAGCTCGGACCCCAGCAGGTTCGGGTGAACGGGGTCCTCCCCGGGTACATCGACACGGAGCGGGTCCGGGAGATCTTCGATGACACCGCTCGTCGCGAATCGACCTCGCCCGTGGAGGCGCGGGCACGCCTGGAGCGGGAGATCCCGCTCGGTCGGCTCGGCGATCCCGCCGAGCTCGCTCGCGTGATCGCGTTCCTGGCGAGCGATGCATCGTCGTACGTCACGGGCGCCGTTCTTCCCGTGGACGGTGGGATCCTTCGATCCGTCGGTTAGGCGTCGGGAGGGAGCGCCTCTCCCCGGAACTCCTGTCGTTCCGGCGCGAAGACATCGAGCACGACGGTCGCGTGGTCGGGGTCGGCGTGCAACTCGTGGGGGACGCCGGGGGGAACGTAGTACGCGTCGCCGCGGATCATCTTCCAGGACGCGTCGCCGACCGTGAAGAGCCCTCCGCCGTCGAGGACCGTGCCGTACTGCGCGTGGGGGTGGGTGTGCTTGGGGAACACGCTCCCGGGTGCGATGCGGTAGAGGACGAGCATCGCGCTCGGCCCGTGCGCCAGGATGCGGCGCTGAACGCCGGGAAGTATCTCGTGCCAGGCTTCGGCCTTCTCGTGCCATAACGGCATCCCCCCCGCGAGGCACCTCCGCTACTTGGAGGGTGAGGAGGCGCACCTCCCCAAGGATTTCGGCTCGGCGAGGCATCAAATCCATGACCGGGTTCGTCCCGGACGAGATGCCCGGGTTCCCGCGCCTTCAGGAGTCCTACGACCTGGTCATCGTGGGCGGGGGCCACGCGGGCCTGCAAGCGGGATTGAAGGCGGCGCTCTTGGGTCACTCCGCCGCTCTTCTCGATCGGGGACCGAAGTACAGCCGGTCGTACTACGCGCCGACCATGGACAACATTCCCGGGTTTCCCGATGGGATCTCCGGCCACAAGCTCCTCGCTGCCCAGATCGCGGCGGTGCGCAAGGTCGACCGAGAGGTCGGTTACTTCACTCCGGCGGAGGTCATGAGCGTCGAGCGCACCGAGGCCGGACCGTACGCGGTGGCGTTCGACTGGCTCAAGCAGCGCCGGGTCACCCGGGGCCGGGCCGTCATCCTCGCGATGGGGGTCGTCGACCGGATGCCCGTGGTCGGAGGCAAGATCGATCCGATCTTCCCCTGGGCCAATCAGGCGATCGTCGAGTTCTGCGTCCTGTGCGACGGGCACACGCTTTCGGACCGGTCGGTCGCGGTGCTGGGTCACGACGCGTTTGCCGTGCGATCCGCGATCGATCTCTTCCACTTCCGCCCGGCTTCGGTGGAGCTCCTCACGAACGGCCACCCCCTCCTCGAAGGAAGCGGTGGGGCCGAGCGGGCCGATCTGGAGCGTCAGATGGCCGAGCGCCCGATCTCGCTCCACGACTCGGAGATCGTGGGGTTCGACGGGATCCGGGAGCATCGCTTCCACGTCCGGTTCGCCGACGGCTCCGTCCGACAGTACGACAAGGGGTTCAGCGCCCTCGGCTGGTACAACATGAACTCCCAGATCCCGCGCTCCCTCGGGGCCCGGTTCGACGACGATGGGTTCGTCGTGACCGATGAGGATTGCCGGGTGCTATCCGACGCATCGGGAGAGGTCATCCCGGGGCTATACTGCGTGGGGGACCTGCGAAACGGGTGGAACCAGATCCCCGAGGCGTGGGCCACCGCGGAGCGGGCCGTGATCCACGCGTACTCTTGGTACCTGTAGGCTCTCCCGAGCCCGGGCCTTACCCGGGAGCGGTCGACGCGACGCGGGGCCGGGGCTCGGGG
>JABEUK010000002.1 GCA_013044425.1 Thermoplasmata archaeon
CCGCCGAGCTGGTCCTCCGGTAGCAGCGGGACCCAGGGTGGCAACACGCCGCCCCCGAGCAAGTAGATCGGGCGAACGGAACCCCGAGACCAACCTTTTCCCCCTTCCCTTTTTTCTGATTGGTTCCCTCGGTGCGCCCGTCTTCGTGGCGCGGCGCCTACCCTCGAAGACAAGCTATAATATTGGCAATCGGTCGAGGGCCGATGAGCCGGGGAAAGCCTGTCCAACGTCCGCCGGACCCATCTCCCGGGTCGCGGTGGCGCACCCGGGCGCGCGAAGCGCTCGGCACACTTCCCGTAACGGAGGCGGTGCCGCTTCTGGTCGAACCTGCCGAGGACGCGGAGGCGGGGTACCTCGAGCGGATCGGATTCCCGGGCCAGCGGCCGTTCACCCGGGGCATCCAGCCTACGATGTACCGCGGCCGGCCGTGGACGATCCGCCAGTATTCGGGGTTTGCAAGCGCTCGGGAGACCAACCGACGCTTCCAGTACCTCCTGCAAGGGGGCCAGACCGGTCTCTCGGTCGCCTTCGATCTACCGACCCAGACGGGCTACGATTCTGACCACCCGCGCGCGCGCGGAGAGGTCGGCCGCTGCGGGGTCCCGATCGCGTCCCTCGGTGACATGAGGACGCTTCTCGGCGCTCTGCCTCTTGACCGGGCGACCGTTTCCATGACGATCAATGCCACCGCTCCGATCCTGCTCGCGCTCCTGGTCGCGGTCGGTGAGGAGGGCGGCATCCCGCGCGCCCAGCTCGGGGGGACGGTCCAGAACGACATCCTGAAGGAATACGTCGCGCGCGGAACCTACATCTATCCGCCCGAGGCGTCGATGCGGCTCTCCACCGACCTCATCGAGTTCGCAACCCGCGAGATGCCCCAGTGGAACTACATCTCCGTCTCGGGCTACCACATGCGCGAGGCCGGTGCCACGGCCTCCCAGGAGGTCGCCTTCACGCTCGCCAACGCGCTCGCCTACGTCCGCGCGGTCCAGGAGCGGGGCCTCGATCTCGACGAGTTCCTGCCAAGACTCTCGTTCTTCTTCTCCTCGGACCGAGGGTTCTTGGAGGAGATCGCGAAGTTCCGCGCGGCGCGCCGGCTCTGGAGCTCGCTCGTCGCGGAGAGGCTCGGCGCGCGCCGCGCGCGATCGATGCAGCTGCGCTTCCATACGCAGACCGCGGGTTCCAGCCTCACCGCCCAGCAACCCGAGCTCAACGTCGTCCGCACGACCGTGGAGGCCCTCGCGGCCGTTCTGGGAGGGACGCAGTCGCTGCACACGAACGCGCTCGACGAGGCGATCGGCCTCCCGACGGAATCGGCCGCCCGGCTCGCGATGCGCACCCAGCAGATCATCGCCGAGGAGTCCGGGATCCCGAACACGGTCGATCCGCTCGGTGGCGCGTACGAGATCGAATGGCTGACCGATCGGATCGAGCGCGAGGCCCGCGAGTACATCGAGCGGATCGACGCGATGGGCGGTTCGCTCGTCGCGATCGAGAAGGGGTTCCTGCAAGCCGAGATCGCGCGCGAGGCATATCGCATCGCCCTCGCCCGCGAGTCCCGGCAGGAGATCGTGGTCGGCGTGAACGGGCATATCGAGGGCAATCCTCGGTTCACGCTGTTCCCTCGCGAGGAGCGCGGGGGAGTTCGCGGGCAACGGATCTCTCCGGCGGAGGAGCACCGGCAGACCGAACGGATCGCTCGGTGGCGCCGCGCGCGGGATGCGCGCGCCGCCTCCGCCGCGCTCGACGAGCTCGATCGAGCGGCCCGGTCCCGGGAGAACGTCATGGCCGGCGTGCTCGCGGCCGTGCGCGCCGGGGTCACGCTCGGAGAGATCGCCGATACCTGGCGCGGCGTCTTCGGCGAGCACCGGCCCTCGACGGCGTTCTAAGGAGAGCCCCGATGCAGATCGATCATCTGGGCATCGCGACCCGTAGCCTCTCCGAGGGGGTCGAGCGCTGGCGAGCGCTGGTCGGAGGACCGTTCTCGGAGCCGGAAGAGGTCGCTTCCCAGCGCGTGCGGGTCGTCTTCGGCGAGCTTGGGGGAACACACATCGAGCTCCTCGAGCCGACGTCGCCGGACTCCCCGATCGCCCGGTTCGTCGAAAGCCGAGGCGAGGGGTTCCACCACGTCGCGTTCCATGTCGAGAGCGTCAACGCCGAGCTCGACCGGCTCGCGGCCTCGGGCCGTCGGCTCGTCGACGATCGGGCCCGTCCCGGAGCCCGAGGCCGTCGTGTCGGCTTCGCGCACCCTTCCGCGTTCGGTGGGGTCCTCATCGAGTTCGTGGAGGGCCCGTGAGCCGCATCCGCTCGAGCGAGCTCGCGATGATCTACGACAGCCGCGGCCGGCCGACCGTCGAGGCCACGATCGCCCTCGACTCCGGCGTGCGGGCCCGGGCGGGAGCTCCGAGCGGAGCGAGCACCGGCGTCCACGAGGTCCTCGCATTCCCGGCGGGAGGCGTAGGGGAAGCGATCTCGACCTTTTCGGCCCTCGTCGCTCCCCGTCTTCTCGGGCTCGATCCGGCCGACACGGCCGGGATCGACCGGGCCCTGGTGGAGGCCGATGGCACGCCCAACTTCGCTCGGATCGGAGGCAACACCGCCACGGCGGCCTCGGTCGCCGCCGCGCTCGCGCACGCGCGCGACTCGAACCAGCCGCTCTGGCACGTTCTCGCGCGTCCGGGGATCGACGAGCCTCGCTTCCCGGCGATCGTGGGCAACTGCTTGAACGGAGGGCGCCACGCGGTCGGGGGGCCGGACATCCAGGAGTTCATCGCCTTCGCCGAGGGCCGGCGGATCGAGGAGTCGATCGAGGCCGCGATCCACGTGCACCGATGGATCGGGGCGAGCCTGCACGCGCGCTTCCCGAAGGCGGCCCTGGGCCGCGGGGACGAAGGCGGTTGGGTCGCACCCCTCGGTAACGTGGAAGCCGTCGAGCTGCTCACCGAAGCCTGCGCGGCCGTCCGGGACGAACTTCATGTCGAGGTACACCCCGGCCTCGATCTCGCGGCGAGCGAGTTCTATACGAACGGCCGGTACCACTACCGCGACCAGGTCCTCGACGGCACGGGACAGGTCGCCTTCGTCGAGAAGCTCGTCGAGCGCTACGGCCTCCGGTTCGTGGAGGATCCGTTCGATCAGGAGGCGTTCGGAGAGTTCGCCGAGCTCACCCGGCGCGTCGGCGCCTCGACGCTCGTGGTGGGGGACGACGTCTACGTCTCCCAGGAGGCCCGGGTACGCCAGGGCCTCGAGCAAGATGCCACGAACGCCGTCCTGATCAAGGTCAATCAGGTCGGCACCCTCTCCGGCACCTTCGCGACGGTCGACTACGCCCGCTCGCGCGGAGCGGCCCTCATCGCCTCGCACCGCTCGGGGGAGACCACCGACTCCTGGCTCGCCCACGTGGCGCTCGGGATCGGAGCCCGGGGCATCAAAACGGGGGTGCTCGGCGGGGAGCGGGTGGCAAAGCTAAATGAACTCCTACGTCTCGCCCGCCCCACCGGAGCTTGAGGATCGATGGTGCCTGAAGAGGACGTGGCGTCGGACGATCGTCAGATCGTGAGCGACAGCCAGGACACCTCCCCGAGCGAGCTCCTGATCCCCGAGGAGACGTATCTGACCTCGGGCGTCCACATCGGGACCCAGCAGAAGTCGGCGAGCATGCGCCGGTTCATCTACAAGGTCCGCTTCGACGGGCTGCACGTCCTCGATATCCGCGAGACCGATCGCCGGATCCGCGCCGCGGCCCGATTCCTCGCGCGCTACCCGGCCGGCCGCGTGCTCGCGGTCTCCCAACGCCAGTACGGCCAAAAGCCGGTGCGCATCTTTTCCCAGACGACCGGGGCGGTGTCCTTCGCGGAGCGGTTCGTCCCCGGCTGCCTGACCAACCCGAACCTCGCCGAATACTTCGAGCCGCAGGTGCTCCTCGTCACGGACCCGGCCACGGACCAGCAGGCGCTGAGCGAGGCGGTCTCGATCGGGATCCCCGTGGTCGGACTGTGCGATGTGAACAACGAGACCCGGAACGTCGATCTCGTGATCCCGGCCAACAACAAGGGCCGTGTCGCGCTCGCGACGGTCTACTGGCTGCTCACGCGCGAGGTCCTGAAGTGCCGGGCCGGCGGGACCGAGGTCCCGTACACGCTGTCGGTCGAGGACTTCCAGGCCGCGCTGTAGAGCGTCCGGCCCGCCCCCGGGCCTAATTTCGACGTGCTTTTATCGCTCCGCCCGCTCGTCCGTTGGTGAGGCGGCACGGAGCGGAGCTGGTCGGGCTCCTCACGGACCACGGGATCCCCGAGAAGGGGGCCCGGATCTACCTCGCGGCGACCCGCACGGGGCCCCAGACGGCGGCCGAGCTCGCCCGCATGACGACGCTCCATCGGGTAGATGCCTATCGGTTCATCCAGCAGCTGACCCGGGAGGGCCTCCTACGGGCCACCGGGGGCCGCCCCATGCGCTTCGCGGCCCTGCCCCCGGAGGCGCTCATGGATCGGTGGATCCGTGCCGCCTCCGAACGGCTCGACCGCCTCGAGCAGGATCGCGAGCGGATCCTGGCCCGGTGGCAGGAGAGCCTGGAGGAGATCGGCGAGAGCGACCCCCGGAAGTTCACCGTCATCGAGGGGCGGGAGGCGATTCGTCGATTCCTCATCAAGCGGATCGGTTCGGCCGAGCGCCAAATCCTCCTGAGCGTGAGCGGTGGAGCCCTCGCCCGGCTCATGGACACGGGGGTCGACCGGGCCCTGAAGGAGGCGCATGCGCGCGGGGTCAAGGTCCGGGTCGTCACCGAGGTCGATCGAGCGCACCTTGGCGAGGCGAAGCACTTCGCGGGGTTCACCGAGCTGAGGCACGCCGAGACGTCCGTCGCGAACCAGGCGACCGTAATCGATCGCTCGGGCACGCTGTTATTC
>JABEUK010000195.1 GCA_013044425.1 Thermoplasmata archaeon
GCCCAGATCTCCGTCATCGCCCCGACCGGTACGATCGGCCTGTTGATGGGCTGCGATACCCTCGGGCTCGAGCCCGAGCTCGCGCTGGTCAAGACCAAGAACCTCGTCGGGGGCGGGGCGATCAAGATGGTCAACCGCACGGTCCCGGACGGGCTGGTCGCGCTCGGCTACTCTCCGGCGGAGGTCCAGCGGATCGTCGCGCACATCGAGAAGAACGGAACGATCGAGGGAGCGCCGGACCTGAAGCCGGAACACCTCAGCGTCTTCGACTGTGCGCTCGCACCGATGGGCGGCCACCGGACCATCGGCCCGCTCGGCCACCTGCACATGCTCGGCGCCGTCCAGCCGTTCCTATCGGGAGGGGCCTCCAAGACGATCAACCTCCCGAACGACGCGACGGTGGAGGACATCGAGAAGATCTACCTCGAGGCCTGGCAACTGGGGATCAAATCGGTCGCCCTCTACCGGGACGGCTGCAAGGCCTCCCAGCCGTTCGAGACCAGCAAGGGCACGGCGAAGGTCGCCGGCGGGCCGCGGGCGCCCCAACGCGAGCGCCTCCCCGACGAGCGCAAGGCGATCACGCACCACTTCCAGGTCGGGGGCCACGACGGCTACGTCACGGTCGGGCTGTACCCCGACGGGCGTCCCGGCGAGCTGTTCTTCCGGGTCACGAAGGAAGGATCGACGGTCAACGGCCTGATGGATTCCCTCGGGATCTCGATGTCGATGGCGCTCCAGCATGGGGTGCCGCTCAAGGATCTGGTGCGCAAGCTCGCCCACATGCGCTTCGAGCCCGCCGGTGCGACCAACAACCCGAAGGTCCGCTTCGCCAAATCGATCCCGGACTACGTCGCACGCTGGATGGCGATCGAGTTCCTGACCGAGGAGGAACGGCACTCGATCGGGCTCGACAACCCCTCGGAGTCGAACGGGAACGGCCACGGAGGCATGCCGACGCCGGCCTCGGTAGCCCCGACCGTGCGCTTCGACGTCAAGCCCCTCGATGCGTTCGTCCCCCCGCCTCCGTCGGCGGGTGGGATGTCGGAGGATGCTCCGTCCTGCCACATCTGCGGTGGCATCATGGTGCGCAGCGGGACGTGCTACGCATGCACGGTCTGCGGGGCGACCAGCGGTTGCTCCTAGGCCCACCCGAGGGCCGAACCCACAAACGTCGCTGGACCTTGGGGACCTGGGAAGCCGCTTCCTCGTTCCGATAGCCGATTCGATCCCCGGGGTATCGGTACGGCCCGGGGGATCCGCTAAGATAGTCGCTTGTCCGAGGCGAGCGCGGCCGCGGAGCCGGGAGGGGCGGGGCGAGCGAATTCGGGCCGCGCTCCTTCGCCGGCCCGGGGCATCGGCGGCGCTCCGTTGCGCGCCCCCGTGTCCTCTCGCGTTCCGTCGGCCGCGAATCGGTAGTTCCTCAGTGCGAGGCTGAACCCGAAGCCGATTGCGCCGAGGAGCGTGACCGCCGCGAAGCACGTCTGGAAGCCGGCGTCGGCGAACCCGCCGACCGGGATCGTACCCCCCGAGTAGCTCAACAGGTAGGTCGTGGTGAAGCTGGCGAGGATGCTCGCGACGAGCACCGGCCCGATCGCGGAACCGAGGTTGCGGAACGTCTGGTTCATTCCCGTCTGGATCCCGAGCTCCTTCGGTGAGACCGATAGGACGATCACATTGGACATCGCGATCAGCACGCCGACGATCCCCACCAGGACGAGGATCGGCAGGATCACGACTGCGATCAGGAAGTGGTTGAGCCAGATCAGAGCGAAGCCGCCGATCGAGATGAACGCGAAGCCGAGCATCATGATCGGTTTGGGACCGATGCGCCCGACCCTACGCCCCAGGATCGGGCCGAAGGTGAGCATCCCGAGTGCGGCGGGCAGCGTGAGCAGTCCCATGGTGAGCGGAGTGAACCCGAAGCCGGGTCCGGTGTAGCCGCTCAACGGTCCGAGCGGGCTCGACCCGGTGTTGAGCGTGTACTCGAACAGGATCGTGTCGGTCACGAACATCAGGAACATGGCGACGCCTACGAGGAGCCCGTTGACGTTGCTGACCAGGATGTTCCGGATCTTGAGCGAGGCGAGTCGCACGACCGGCTCCTTCGCCCGATCCTCCCACCAAACGAAGAACGCAAAGCCGACCGCGGCGAGGATGAAGAACTCCGGAACGCCCCAGGGGAGCGGCCCGAGCGAGGAGCCGTTGAAGTTCGTCCAGCCCCAATCCGCTCCTTCCGTGATCCCGAGTAAGAGCATCGCGAGACCGAAGCCTAGGCTCGACACCCCGGGAATATCGACCGACTCCTTCACGAGGGTCGGAGATTCCCGCAAGAGGAGGGCCGCGGCCACGACCAGGATGATCGCCACCGGGATCACCGTGTGGTACGTCAGCTGCCAACCGTAGCTCTGGGAGATCCAGCCGCCACCGACCAGTCCGAGCGCGGCACCCGCCGCGAACATCGCCGAGACGATGCCCTGCGACTCGCCGACCCGGGACGCGGGGAAGACCTCGGGCAGCATCGCGAACCCGAGGGGGAACATCCCCATCCCGATCCCCTGGATCGCACGAACGCCGATCAACAGGTAGATCTGATTGGGGGTGGAGACCCCGAGCGCCGAACCGATGTTCGGAGTGAATCCGGCCACCGTGACCGCGGCCGCGTAGATCGACATGGCGACCAGCAGCATGCGCTTCTTGCCGTAGATGTCCCCGAGGCGGCCGAAGATCGGGGTCGCGACCGTTCCGACGAGGAGGTACGCCGAGATGATCCAGGTGATCGTCGCCGTCGACTGCGACGTAGCGGGAAGTTCGAAGAACGTCTGGAACGTGGAGAAGGCCGGCAGGACCATCGTCTCGACGTAGGTGACCATCAGCGCCATGCCGGCGATGATCACGAGGACGATCGTCGCCGCACGTGGATCGTAGACGCGACCACCGGCAGCGGTCATCACCGGCGCGCTCGCGGAGGCGCTCGAAGTCGACTCGGGGCTCATGGATCCACCGGGGAGGTGGAACGGGCTCTCGCCAAGGCAAATAATCGTTGTCGGATGGGTACTCCCCGAGGTAACGAGGTGACATCCTCCCCCGTTTGAAAACGGGGGCTTCCTCGGCGGGGGCTGAACGGTTCTCCCATTCCGCCCACCTACAAGAGAGTTTCCCCGGGGCCCGAA
>JABEUK010000196.1 GCA_013044425.1 Thermoplasmata archaeon
CCATTGCGTGAAGCCTCTGCCACCACCGATTCTGAGTCGATGACCGGTCACAAGCGACGAGGAGACACCCCAGCCCAGGCCCGCGGCGGCGAGCCCGCCCACGAGGACGCCGACGAACGAAACGAGCAGGTTCCCTGCCCGGACGATCCGAAGCCAGGGGTTCACGTCCGGGTGGGCTCCGCTGGCGAGATAATCGTATCGTTCCTCGGGGCTTTCTCGATGGGCCGCAACGGGATGCGTCGAACAGCCGTCCCGAGGGGCCAGCTCGGTACGGGAGCCCGAGCCTGCCCAACGCAATGACCTTCTAGTCGGGGAGGTCTCCCGGGGTGTGCCGGCGATCGAAGTGGATGTGGCCACGGCCCGCCGTTTCGTCCTCGGTCGGCAAGGGCTTTGGCCGGGCCGAAGGTGGCGGGGTCCGGACGGCGTTCCGAACGCGATACGCGAGGTAGGGCCGATCCAAATCGACCCCCTGGATGTAGTGGGCCGGAGCCACGACCTCGCCCTCTCCGCTCGAGTCGATGGGTACCGGCCCGCCTTCCTGGCTCGCGCACTCTACGAGCAACGGCTCCTCTTCGAATGGGGCGGAACTCTACTCGTTCGCCACATCGAGGAGCTTCCATTCACGCTCCGACGCATGCGGACGGCCGACTACCAGGATCGACGGGCCCAATTCGAGCGATCGCACCCGCAGCTGATGCGCAGCGTCCTCGAGGAGATCGAGCGTCGGGGACCGCTCAGCAGCCGGGAGTTGCCGAGGGGCGCGAGGGTCTCGAGCTACCGCGCTCGGCGGGATACCGGGCTCGCGCTGTACTATCTATGGCTTCGAGGGGACCTGATGATCGAAAGCCGTGTCCGCGGCGAGCGAAGGTACGACCTGATCGGTCGACTCGTGTCCAAGCGCCTCCTGGTCCCGGCGCCGGAGGCCGAGGCCCGGCGGCACAATTTCCGAAGCTCGGTGCGAGGTTTCGGCCTACCGAACCTCAGCGAGCTCGGCCTCGCTCTCAAAACCGCAGGATCGACGCCCTGGAAGGCCTCCGAGCTCCGGGCGTGGATCGCCCGCGAAGAGCGTGCCGGCGAGCTGAAACGGGTCCGGATCGACGGATGGCGGGGACCACACTGGGTGGATGCCGAAGGGGAACGGGCCCTGAACGCGCTCCGGCACGGGGAGGTCCCCCGAGCGTGGCACCCCCTCGGCGCCGCGACCGAGGTCGAAGCCACGTTTCTCGCTCCCCTGGAGATCGTGAGCGCCCGGGGCCGATCCAAGCGCCTGTTCGGCTTCGATTACCTGTGGGAGGTCTACAAGCCGGCCGCCAAGCGGCGGTGGGGCTACTACACCCTTCCGATCCTGCACGGGGAGAGATTGCGAGCTCGAGCCGATCTGAAGTACGACCGGAGCAGCGGGACCCTTCGCGTTCTGGGGTTCTGGACCGAGGACCGGGACGCCGCCCGGGATCCCGAATTCGCGCACGCGGTCGGCCGGGGCCTCGCTCGCCTGCGGAGCATGACC
This sequence comes from Thermoplasmata archaeon, assembly GCA_013044425.1. Taxonomy (GTDB): domain Archaea; phylum Thermoplasmatota; class Thermoplasmata; order Lutacidiplasmatales; family UBA184; genus Lutacidiplasma. The sequence continues at coordinate 1,508 of JABEUK010000196.1, forward strand.
GGTGCCGAAAGGGTGGACCTGCGCTCCCTCCGGCCCCGATCGTTCCGGGGCGGGGTCTCGGCCGCTGCGCGGGCTTGATCCCCGCGCTCGGTTCGTTATAAGCGCGGACGCATCGAGACGGTAGGCATGCACCCGAGCGGGGTCCCTCGACCGCGCATTCGCCGCTTCCGTCTAGGCAACGGCCTCGAGGTCCTGCTCGCTCCGAACCCCGCGAGCCCGACGGCGAGCGTATGGGTCTGGTACCGGGTCGGGTCGAAGAACGAGCATCCGGGGATCACGGGCGGCGCGCACTGGCTGGAGCACATGCTCTTCCAGGGCACGCCCAAGTACGCGAAGGGAGAGATCGATCGCGCGATCCTGAAGGTGGGCGGTCTCCTGAACGCATTCACCGATCTCGACTACACCGCCTACTTCGCCACGGTGCCCCGCGAGCACCTGGACGTACTGATCGATATCGAGGCCGACCGGATGACCCGGGCGCTCCTCCTGCCCCAGGAGGTCGATCGGGAGCGAACGGTCGTCCTCTCCGAGCGAGAGGGCAACGAGAACTGGCCGGAGTTCCGGGTCGAGGAGGAGCTCTACGAACTCGCCTTCCGCCGGCACCCGTACCGTTGGGATGCCCTCGGCTACCGGACCGACATCGAGCAGATGGGCGCGGAGGACCTCCGGGGCTACTACCAACGCTTCTACGGGACGAGGAACGCCGTGCTGGTGGTGTCCGGAGGCTTCGAATCGCGAACGGTCGAGCGCGAGGTCCGCCGTCGATTCTCTCCGCTCCCAGCGGGCGGGGCGGACCCCACCGTACGGGAGGTCGAACCTCCCGCCCGAGGGGAGCGGCGATCGACCCTGTCCGGTCCGGGAACGACCCCGCTCATCGCGATCGCCTACCGTTCCCCATCCATCGACGAGCGGACGGCTCCGGCCACGATGCTCATCGACGTCCTGCTGGGAGGGGAGACCCGCATCTTCTCCGCGGGAGGTCGCTCCCGCTCCGGCGAGCATCCCGGTGCCCGTCTGTACCGCGCCCTGGTCGACCCCGGCCTCGCCGTTCGAGCGACCAGCGAGTGGCGCGCGCGCGTCCACCCCGGGCTGTTCACCGTGTACGCCCAAGCGTCGCCCGGCGTCGCGCTGGACCGGGTCGAAGCCGCCATCGACCGCGTGCTCGATCGGCTCGTGCGCGAGGGGCCCACGGCCGCCGAGCTCACCGAGGCCCGGACCAAGGTCCGGCGCGGGGCCGCCCTCGCGTACGAGGGCGCCACCCGTGCGGGGTACCGGCTCGGATACTTCGCGTCGATCATGCCGCCGGGGTTCGAGGACCGACTGTATCGAGAGATCCTGGCGACCGGCGCGTCGAAGGTGCGCGATACCGCCCGGGCCCTGTTCTCCCAGGATCAACGCACGGTCGTCCGGTACGAGGTCGTCGGAGGTCCGTCCGTTGGCTGAGCGGCACGACCCGCTCCGGATGGAGTACGGGACGCACGACGCAGGGCTCCGACTTCTGCGGCAGTCTCCCCCGGCGGGCGCGGCGAGCGCCTCCATCACGTACGTGGGACCCGCGGGCTACGGGTTCGATCCGGCCGGCGGCGAAGGGATCGCGCGGATGGTGGCCCGCCTCGCTACCTGCGCGGCGGGGCCGTTCGGTCGGGTAGCGCTCGCCCGGGAGCTCGATCGAGCCGGGGCGACCCTGACCTCCCAGATCGCCCCGGAGTCGGCCGAGATCACGATCTGGGGCCCGGCGGCCGGCTGGGAATACCTGCTGGAGCTCCTCGCCCACGCGGTCCTCCGGCCCCGGTTCGCCCCGGAGGATATCGAGCGGGTCCAGCGCCAGCTCCGCGAGAGCCAGCTCCGCGAGCTGACGCAGCCGGCGCACCGCGCCGAGCGCGAACTCTTTCGGACCCTCTTCCCCGCGGGTCATCCCTACCGGGAGACCGGCTGGGGGAGCGCTCACTCCATCGGACGGATCGTCGCCACGAGAACGCCTCCAACCGCGGTCTAAAGCTAGGAGC
>JABEUK010000197.1 GCA_013044425.1 Thermoplasmata archaeon
AGAAGTTCGATGGTGCAGATCGGCGTCGGAAGGGACTACGGGCCACCACGCGGATCGTCGGCCATTCGCGTCCGTCATCAGGAAAGTGGTTCGTAGTAGTACTCGCCCGCGGACCGCTGCTCGCGATCGAGGGCCGAGCCTTCCTGGTTGATCCGCGGCCGAAGCGTCTCCGCGTCGCGGCGGAAGGTGATGTCGATGTTCCGCAAGAGGCGGTTCATTCCTTCCCGCATCGGAAAGGGGCCCTCGCCCAAACCGGCGGCGCCCGCATCCTGCGAGGAGAAGACCATCAACGCGTCGCAGGCGATGTCGAGGAAGTACACGTCATGGTCCACCACGAGGGCCGACATCGCTTGGCGCTCCACCTGGCGTCGGATCAGGCGGGCCATGGACATACGCTCGTCGGCGTCCAGATACGCCGAGGGCTCGTCCAGAAGGTAGAGCTGCGCGGGGCGCGCGAGTGCGAGGGCCACGGCCGCCCGCTGGAGCTCTCCGCCCGAGAGATCGGGGAGCGCGACGTCGAGCACCTCGTCCAGATGAAGGCCGGGAACCAGGTCGCGCTCGAAGAGCGCTCCGTCGAACGTCGGATCGGCCGCGAGGGCACCCATCCGCTCGCGTAGGCTCGCCCTGTGGGTCGCGCGGAGGTACTGGGGCTTGTAACTGATGGTCACCGCGGCCGGGGGTACGCCCCGGCTAGGGGGCTCGACCCCGGCCAGCATGCGGACGAAGGTGGTCTTGCCCGTGGCGTTCGGTCCGACGATCCCCACGGTCTCCCCTCTCGCGAGGCTTCCGGCACCGACAGAGAGATGGAACTTCGGGAACTCTTTCTCGAGTGCGGGGAACGACACGATCGCATCGAGGCGGGTCGTGGGCTTAGGCGGGTGCGCGACGAAGCGGATCGGATCGGTGCGGAAGCGGACGTTCTCCTCCCGCAGGTAGCCCTGAAGGTAGGTGTTGATCGCGGTGCGCATGGGCATCGCACGCGTAATGACCCCGAACGCCGAGGATTCTCCGTAGAGCAGATGCGCCTGGTCGGCGAGGTAGTCGAGCAGCGCGAGATCGTGCTCGATCACGAGAACGCTCTTGCGCTCGCCGAGGCGGCGCAACGTCCGCGCGATCTGGAGACGATGGACAATGTCGAGGTACCCCGAGGGCTCGTCGAACAGGTAGAGGTCGGCCTCGGTGGCGAGCGTCCGTGCGATCGCGGCGAGCTGGAGCTCTCCTCCCGAGAGCTCGGAAAGAGGACGCTCGGCCCTTGCGCTCAGCCCGACCGACTCGAGGGCCGGGGCCGCCTCGCCTCCGCCGGCCGCCACATACGCTTCCGCCGTCGTCGGTTCCTCCGCGATCCGGTCCACGTACTGTGGCTTGACCGCCGTGCGCAACTCCCCCCGCGCGATCTTCTGGAAGTGAGCGTGCAGGGTTGTCCCGCGGTAATGCTCGACGACCGCCTCCCACTCCGGACGCTTCGTGTAGTCTCCGAGATTGGGGATCTCGACACCGGCGAGGATCCGGAGCGCCGTGGACTTCCCGGTTCCGTTCGGACCCAGGAGCCCCGTGATCCCTTGGCTGGGAGGCGCGGGGAGCCGGTAGAGGCGGAACCCGTTGTAGCCGTACCGGTGCACGATCTCCGATTCGTCCGCCTCGGGGGTGTTGAGGATCTTGATGGCGTCGAACGGGCACTTGTGGATGCAGATCCCGCAACCGATGCACAGGGTCTCGGAAATGATCGGTTTGCCCGTCGGCCCCTCGACGATGCACGCCTGCCCCATCCGGTTCACCGGGCAGTACTCCGCGCACTCCCACTGGCACTCCTTGGGATGGCAGCGGTCGTTCAGCAGGATGGCGATCCGGCTCATCGCTCAGTCCTCCCGGCGATCGTCGACGACCCGGCCGTCCCGCATCGTGATGTGCCGGTGGGAGCGGGCCGCGACCTCCGGATTGTGGGTGACGGTCACGACGGTCGCGCCCGAAGCGGACCCGACCGAATCGATCAGGGCGAGGACGGTCTCCGTCGCTGCGCTGTCGAGCTCCCCGGTCGGCTCGTCCGCGAGCAGGAGACCCGGCCGGTTCGCGAGCGCTCTCGCGATCGCGACGCGCTGTTCCTCCCCGCCGGAGAGCTGATGAGGGAATGACCCCGCGCGGGGAACGAGACCCACCTCCTCGAGGAGCTCGTTCGCCCGGCGGACGCGTTCGGCCCGAGCCACGCCGGCGGCGCGCATGGGCAGTTCGACGTTCTCGCGGGCGGTCATGGTAGGGAGTAGGTAGAAGCGCTGAAAGATGAATCCAATCCCCGTCAGCCTCAGGTGGGCCCGTTCTCGCTCCGAGCGCCCTCCGACGGGTCGCCCGTTCCACCGGACCTCTCCGGAGGTCGGGGTGTCGAGCAGGCCGAGCATGTTCATCAGCGTCGTCTTTCCACATCCGCTCGGGCCCGCGACGCTGATCCGCTCTCCCGGTTCGAGGGTCAACGAGATCTCCCGAAGGGCATCGACGGGGGCCGTCGTAGCCAGGTAGCGCTTGGACACCCGGACGATCTCGATGGTCGGGGCCGGGCTCGAGGCGTTCATCGCAGGGCCTCCACGAGGTCCAGGCGCATCGCCGCGCGTGCGGCCAGCCCGCTCGCGAGGCCGGCGAGCGCCAACACAACCGCCGCGAGGGAGCCGAGCAGGATGGGGTCGTACGTCGCGAGCGAAGCGGCCTGCCTCACGGGTCCCGTCCCGTACGACGCGAGGATCGAAATCACGATCACCCCGAGCGCCGTACCCCCGACGATCCCGGCCGCCGCGAGGGCCTCCCCCCCGGCGAGGATACCGACCGCGATCCCGCGGGCCGGCAGACCGAGGGCCCGGCGGATCCCGATCGAACGACGGTCCGACTCCACGCGCCGGACGAGAACGATGGCGAGGAAGATCAGCCCGACCGCAAGACCCACGGAGGATAGGGCCAGGTAGAATCCGGTCAGGATCGCGTCGGCGTTCTCGAGTTGCTGCGCCTGCTGCAGCTGGGTGGAGACGCCGTAGTATGGGACGAGCGACTGGATTTGAGCGGCGACCGCATTGATCTGGGATGGATCGTTCTCCGCGGCCCCGCTGAGAGCCACCTGGACGGTGTCCGAGGCGTCGAGGAGGGCGGACGGGGTCGCGCTCGTCCGCGCCCAGCCCGTCAGTACCTGAAGATCGGAGAGCGGAACGATCACCGCGAACGCCCCGGTCGGGCTTAGAAGGGACGGGGCGACTCCGAACACCCCGGTGACGCGGTAGGAGGTACCGAGGCTCTCGTTCGCGGAGGGTGACAGTACGATCGATTGGCCGACCC
>JABEUK010000198.1 GCA_013044425.1 Thermoplasmata archaeon
CCACCGCGAGGTACCCCGCGTGCAGCGCGAGCGCGCCCGAAGCTCCTCCCCCTTCGACCCGTACGGCGGGCAGATTGCGATTTCCGAGCCCGGCGTAGTCGAGGATCAGGGGCGCGATCTGCTCCTGATCGATCAGACGGCCGGCGGCCATGTTGCCGAGGAAGAGGCCCTGGAGCTGGGCGGATTCGAGCTTCGCATCCACCAGCGCCTGGAGGCCGGCCTCGATGCCGATCTCCCGGAAGGACCGGTCCCACAGCTCGCCGAACTTCGTCTGTCCCGCACCGAGAACGGCCACCTCGCGCATCGTTACTCGCCTCCCATGTGGATCTTTCCGCGGAACTTCGCGTACACGGCGTACGGCAGTTCGATCCCGTGGTCGAGGTAATCCTGGACGGGGCGGCCGTAGCCCCGGTCGAAACGGGCGATCTCGTCCGTCGTCTCGAGATCGAAGGCATCGCTTCCCGCCCCGGAACCGTACCCGACCATGAGGATCCGCTCGCGGGGCTTGGCATAATCGAGAACGTTGGCGAGCCCGATCAGGGCCGCGCCGGAGTAGGTGTTGCCGATGTAGGGCGTGACGAGCCCGTGGCGCATCTGCTCCTCGGTGAACCCCATCTGCTTGCCGACCCGCTGCGGGAACTTTCCGTTGGGCTGGTGGAAGACGACGTGCGCGTAGTCCCGCGGCGTGCTCCCGACCTCCTCCATCAGGCGATTCCCGCACTCGGTGACGTGGCGGAAGTAGGCGGGCTCGCCGGTGAATCGGCCCCCGTGGCTCGGGTACCGCTCGCCCTCCCGACGCCAGAAATCCGGAGTGTCGGTCGTGTAGGAGAGCGTCTTGCGCAAGGAGCAGATGACCCGTTCGCGCCCGATCACGAACGCGGCGCCGCCCGCGCTCGCGCTGTACTCGAGCGCGTCGCCGGGTGCCCCCTGCGAGGTGTCCGAGCCGATCGCGACGCCGTATCGGACCATCCGCGACTCGACAAGGCCCAGGCAGGTCTGGATCGCCGCGGTCCCGGCCTTGCACGCGAACTCGAAGTCGGCCGCCGTGAGGTTCGGGGTGGCCCCGACCGCCTGCGCGACGACCGTCGCGGTCGGCTTGACCGCGTAGGGGTGGGATTCCGAGCCCACGTAGAGAGCGCCGATCTCCTGGGGATCGATCGCTCCGCGGATCAGTGCCGTGCGCAGCGCTTCCGTCGAGATCGTAATCGTATCCTCGTCCGGCGCCGGTACGCTCTTGCGGTGGACATTGAGCCCCTGGCCCATCGCCGCGCCGTCAACGCCCCATACTTTCCCGATCTCGGTCGGCGTGATCCGGTACCGGGGCACATACGCCCCATAGCTCACGATGCCTGCTTCCATGTGGTTCGATCTCCGTACGTTACAGCTCCTCCAGCCGCTCCAGGATCGTCGGCGCCGGGAGCGCGGTGGTGAGGAGAGGGATATTCTCGACCTCGCTCAGGCGGATCGCGAGCGGGTCGATGCGGCCGGGGTTGGCGAACACGACCGCGGCCGGTTTGAGCGGGTGGGCCCGTATGGCGACCATCGGTGAGCGCCCATAGCGGACGTTCGCGAAGATGAGAGCGCGCTGGGTCGTCCAGCCGTAGACCTCGACGTAATGCGCCGCGTCGATCGAGAGGATCGCGCGGGGAGCGTCGAGCAGGGTGTAGCCGTGGATGTCGCGCGAGAGGCCGATCCGTCCCACGGCCTTCGCGTCCAGCCGTTCGGCGAACGCTTTCAGCGGCACAGCGACGGAGAACTCCTGCATCCCGAGGATGCCTTCCGAATGGGGCCGGGCTCCGAGGCGTTGGCCAACCCGGCTGCCGTGCAGGGTGTCCAGATCGACCAACCCCTGGACGTACCGCCGGATGAACCCCGCCCCGGGGCTCGCCCGACGTTCGGACTCGTAGTCGCTGATCACCGAAGGGACGGTTTCGAGATGGCGTGCGAGATCTCGCTGGCTGATCTCGAAATCCTCCCGCCACTTGCGCAGGGTGCGGCCGGGGTGGGCGGAGAGGACGACCTCGCCGGCGATCTTCTCGCGGATCTCGGCGTCCATTCCCCGGTCCACCTCGGGCGGGGTATAAATCGGTAGCTCTGCTGTCGTCCATGTTATCGTCACATGTCGAATGTGCTGAGGAGCCGGTCGAGGGAAGTGGACCGGGCGAGAGTCTCCGGAACGGGCGCTCCTTCCCGTTCCCTTTGAACTCGCGGCCTCTACCTTGCCAAGGTAGCGATCTTCCGCTGATCTACCGGCCCACGAGCCTCGCCGAAGCGGAGCGCGCCATAAGCCCTTTCCCGCTCGCGCGAAAGGCGCGGGCGCTCACTTGCGGCCCAAGACCGCCAGCATCGCTGGGAAGTAGAACAGGCGGATGATGAACGTGTCGATAACGAGCGAGATCGCGAACGCGATGCCGAGTTGCTCGAGGAAGCTGATGGGCTGAAGCCCGAGCGAGCCGAGCGAGACGGCGAGGATCAATCCGAGGGACGTGACCACGACCCCGGAGTGGGCGATGGCCCGCGGGATCGCGATCTTCTTCTCCGCGAGCTTTCGCTCCTCCACCACCCGGCTGAGGATGAACACCGTGTAGTCGTTCCCGAGCGATAGGAGGATCACGAAGAGGATCAGCGGGATGAGATAGATCAGCGATTGGCCGAGGAGGTACGTACTGATCCAGTACAGGAGCACGATCGTCACCGAGATGCTGATGTAGACCCCGGTGAGGGAGATGATCGGGTAGGACAGGGAGCGGAAGGCGAAGCCGAGCACGATCCCGATCAGCAGGACGATGAGGATCTCGATCTCGGGGTAGACAATGTCGTTCTGGTTCCTCTGGTCGAGCGACGTCGCGCTGACCCCTCCCACGATCCAGCTCGAGTTCGACCGCATCTGGCCCACGAGGTCCATCGCCGGGTTGGTGAACGGGTTGTAGTTCGTGAAGACGGCCCAGTACGCCCACGTGCCGTTGTCAAAGATGAACGTCGTGGCGGCGGATTTCGTGGCGGAGGTCGTTCGATTCCCGGAGACGTACGGGCCGATCGCCGATTTGACCCCTACGAGGCTGAGGATGTGCGTCGCGGTCGCGTTTAACTGGGCGGCGCCTGCGGGAGAGATTTGACCGTTGGCGAGGAGATAGCCGGAGGGATCCTGCACCAGCACGTACGTCGGATAGAGCTGGTTCGATCCGAACGCAGAATCGAGCTGCTGCTGGGCCCGCACGCTCGGCAGACTGGACGGTAAGCCCTGAGTCACGTCGTAGGTCGTAGGGACCGTGAGCGCCACCGCGATGGCGGGGATCGCGAGGACGGCGACGACCGCGATCACGAGGTAGCGTCGGCGGACGGAGAAGGCGGAGGCGCGGTAGAACCCGGTCGTTTCGATCGGCTTGGACGGGCCGGGGGTCCGGGCCCCCTTCAGGAAGATCCGAGGCCCGATGTAGCTCGTTAGGACAGGGAGCAGGGTCGCCTCGCAGATACCGATGAGCATGACGGTGATGAACAGCACCGGCCCCCAGCTCGGCAGGCCGGGAATGAAGCTGAGGACGCCGAGGCCGACCGCGACGATGACGGCGCTCGTGAGCACGGCGAATCCGGCCGTGTCCGTGGCCCGCTCGATCGCGAGCTGCGGGTCGACTCCCTGGTGCACCTCCTCGCGGTAGCGGTACAGGAGGAACACCAGGTAGTCCGTGACGATCCCGAGGGTGACCGCCTCGAGGGTGTACGTCACGAGGTAGTCGACCTGGCCCAAGAGGAGGCCCGTCGTGAAGATCGCCGCATCGCCGAAGAGGGTGCCGATCAGCACGAACAGGATCGTCAGGAGCGGCGCGACCCAGGACCTCAGCGTGATGAGCACGGCGATCGCGAGGAAGACGAATGTCAGCGCGAAGAGGAAGTCGGAGGAGGCGGTCAGCGCCTGGGTATCGTAGCTGATCGCTCCGCTTCCCGTGATCCCCGCGCTGGGGCCGAAGTACTCGGTCGCGAGACTGCGGACGCCCGGGGTCGCGATCTGCGCCGGGTAGGTGTTGTCGGAACCTCGGTAGGAATCCGGGACGTTGAAGATGACGAGCAGGATCTGAGTGGTCCCGTCGGGACTGACGTACTGGGCGCGCAGGGCCGTGAAGAGGTCCTCGAGGGGGAACGGAATGTCCGTCCAGCCGTTGTCGAGGACGTAGTTCCAGCCTCCGTTACCGGGGAGGAGGAAGGAGGCGACCACGCTCGGCGCGATCACGAGGGATCCCGCCGGGTTCACGAAGAGCCCGATCGAGGTCTCGAGGTCGTAGGCGTGCGTGTAGTTCTGGAGGTCAGAGACCAGGACGATGATGCCCACCTCGCCGCTCGAAGGGATGTTCGGCGGTGCCGACCAGAAGATCGCCGTATTGACCTGGGAGAGCGGGGCGACCGAGGTCGAGTAGTTCTGAAGGAGGTGGGCCTTGAACGCCGCGGTATAGTTCGAGTACGGCCCGCCCACGTCGATATACGTGGTGTTGATCGCGGCGTAGGAGTAGCTCCCGTTCCCCCACGCGGCGTAGAATTTCTGGGGGAACGCGTACACTTCGGCGGAGTAGTTCACGAACGAGGAGTACGCCGCGACGATCGTGCTCCGATGGGATCCGTAGATCTCATCGAGGAGCGCCGCTTCCGAGTAGCAGATCGAGCCCGTATAGTCGTAGTGGGAGTAGTTCTTCAGGGCGAGCGCCGCGCCGAACGATTGGGCCTGCGAACAGAACGCCTGGGGGGTCGGGTACTGCGCGCTCGAGTTCGCGACCACGGCGAACAGCGTCGAGTTCTCGGGGTGGCCCTGAGCGAGGAGGTTCTGCGCCTGCTGCGACTGGCTCCCCGAGACGCCGTTGCCCGAGGAGGAGTAGTTGATGTACTGAGAGGAGAGGGCCGCCATCGGAACGATGGCGAGCAGGAGGACGATCCACACCACCAGAACGAGGCGACGTCGACGGTTCTTGAAGAGGAAGCGAGACAAGCCGCGACCTTTGCCCGGAGGGTCTTCCACTCCCATCTTGCCTACCCGGGGGAGACCCGGGAATAATGAACCTTCGCCTTCCCGTCTCCGTCGAGCGAAATCACCGGCCGGCGGAACAGTCCGTAAGCTTGCCGG
>JABEUK010000199.1 GCA_013044425.1 Thermoplasmata archaeon
CGAGGCCAGCCCCGCGGTGAGCACCTCCCGGTACGGCATCCAGCCCGGGCCGGCCTCGAGCTCGAGCTCGGCCTGGTGGTAGCCGCTGAGCAGCCGGCCCGCGTCGCGGTCGTGGAGGCCCCGGAACAGCATCATCGAACTCGAGATCGTGAAGAAGGCCACAGCCCCGCCGAGCATGCCGTAGGTGATCACGTTCGCGCCGAACGCCTCGGGAACCGTGAAGGCGATGAGGGGAAACGCGGCGGTGGCGAGATATCCGAGGCTCCGCAGATACGTGGAGCTGCGAATGAGCCGATCCGGGCCGATCCGGGTCGTGAGTGCACCGGTGAACGGAAAGAGGAGGCCCTGGGCGGCGCTGTTCGACAGGTTGATCAGGAAGATCGAGGACGCCGCAATCCCGATCGAGGTCAGGTACGGGGTGAACGAGATGTTGTACAGGTTCGCGGAGAGGTTGAACAGGAACATCGCCAAGAAGATCAGCGGGAGTTCGTGGCGGATCTCCTCCCGGGCCCACCGGCCGAGCCGCTCGAAGGGGCGGGGGGAGATCGGAGGCCGGACCGGAAAGAACGGAAATGCGTTGTGCGTGGTCGAAGCCCGGCGCATGCGCGAAAAGAGGCTCTCCGGGTGCAGGGCCACTTCAGCGGCGCGGCGCGGGCGCGCCCCCTCCGATACGCCGAACCAGATCCAGATGGCGGAAGCGGCGGCGAGGGCGCCGAGGACGTACAGGATCGAGCTCAGCGCGAGCGCGTCCGTCGTCCAGACGAAGCCGATCAGAAGCCCGACGATGCTGCCGATGATCGACATCTCCTGAAACGAGGAGTACGCGTTCGCTCGCTCCTTCCCGGGGAACTTCTCGAGCAGGAGCAGGTTCGATGCGCTCGCACCGGCCGGAGCGACCAACCCGATCAGCGCGTAGATCGCGTAGAGCGTGCCGAGGGAGTGGACCTGCGTCAGGGCGATGTACAGGAGGGCGAAACCGCCGTAGTTGATCGCGAGGAAGGCCCGGCGCAGATGGTAGCGATCGGAGAGATGCCCCCACAGGACGCTCGAGAGGATCACCGCGGAGTTGTACAGCGTGGCCGAGAGCGCTACCGCGGACCAGGACCCGTGCAGCGGGATCAGGATCAATAGGGGAAGGACGACCCCGAAACCGGCCGTCGCGGCGTTGATCGGGACGAACGACAGCAACCAGGGGCGGGCGAGGAGTCGAGAGGGCCAGGTCGGCAACGAGATCGCCATTCTAGGAAGAGGACGCAGCTCCTTCCGAGGGGCGGCCTACTTAAGTCGCCATGGCCGCAGTGGAACGGCACCGGCACTCCTGCGCACATCGAGGGTCCGCTCCATGCGGGAGACGAGCGAGTCCGCCCGGCGAGCGCCGAACCCCCCCTCGAAACGGGTCTCTCGGGGCGGCGATGGCTTTCAAGCTCATCCTTATTAGGCGGGCCGATGTCGGCGCTCCGTCAGGGCGAGGAATGGGACGTGGCGATCGGATTCGTGCTCATCAGTACGGCGCCGGCCAAGGAGCACGATGTCTACAACGACCTTCTTCGGGTGAAGGGGATCGTCGAGCTCCATCCCTTGTTCGGGGAATACGATCTGATCGCGAAGGTGGAGGCCGAGGATTTCAACGCGCTCGGCCAGCTCGTCGTCGACCAGATCCGTTCCGTGCCGGGCGTGATCGATACCAAGACCTTGACGGGCATCCGTTTCTGAAACAGAGGAGATACACATGGTAGGAAGTCTGATGGCGGCCACATTGAGCGTCGGCGGATGGGAGTTCCTCACGATCCTCCTGCTGATCTTCGGTCTGTTCATGATCCTCGCCGGCGCCTTCACCTCGTACTTCGGTAGCGGCCGGAGCCGGATGATCGGGGTGGGCCTCGTCGTGACCGGCCTCGTGGTCGCGATCCTGACGGGCTTCTTCTACAGCGCCGGGACCCACCAGTTGGGACTCCTCGTCTGGCAGTCGTTCCTCGTCATCATCGCCGCGATCATCGGAGCGCTCGTCGCGATCGGGATCTTCCTGGTCGCGATCATGAAGTCCTGAGCGCCCCGCGCGGAGCCCGGGGATGCCTCGCCCTCGCTCGGGGGCCCGCCGCACGCCCGCGCTCGTTACGCTCTCGAGCGACCTCGGCGCGGCCTACGCCGCCCAGATGAAGGCGGTGCTCGCCCGCACCCTCCCGCCCGGTCATGTCATCGATCTCACGCACGAGCTCCCCGCGCACCGCATCGGAGAGGCGGCCTTCCTCCTCCGCGCGATGGCACGCGCCTTCCCCGCGGGCACCGTGCACGTAGCGGTCGTCGACCCGGGCGTCGGCGGCCGACGCGCCCCGATCGTGATCCGGTGCCGCGACGGCTCTCGGCTCGTCGGGCCCGATAACGGGGTGCTCGCCCCGCTCGCGGAGGCGCTCGGGGACGCCCGCGCGTGGCGGATCGAGCCGGTGGTCGACTCCGGACCGCGCGTGGGCTCGACCTTCGATGGGCGGGACCTCTTCGCGCCGACGGCCGCCCGCCTGGCCCTCGGAGCCCCTCCGGGCGCGATCGGGCGGCCGCATCGCTTCCACCACCTCCGGCTGCCGCAGCCCGAGCGCCGGCCCGGCGGAGCTCGCGGAGAGATCGTGCACATCGACCGGTTCGGGAACCTCATCACGAACGTCCCGAGCGACTGGATCCCGGTGGGAAGCACCCACCTGTCCGTGCGCTGGGCCGGTCGGCGGGCCCGGGCGCTCCCTTGGGCGAGCACGTACGAGCGCCTCCCCCGGCACGCGCTCGGGGCCGTGCCGTCGAGCTTCGGCCTGGTCGAGATCGCCCGGCGGGAGGGTCGGGCGTCGTCGGTAGGCCCGAGTCGTGTCGGAATGCCCATCCAGCTCGGTTGGGCGAGGGCCGTTTCGAGTCGCCCCGCTTCCGTGAGAGCGTAAATAGCGCCGCTCGTAGTCGATATGGCAGACGGGGGCGCGTGGCGCCCGGTCTCGGTCCGATCATGGCGAAGCGCGATTACTACGAGGTCCTCGGGATCGCTCGCACGGCGGGCCCCGACGAGATCAAGTCGGCGTACCGGCGCCTCGCCCGCCAGCATCACCCCGACATGAACCGGGACAACCCCAAAGCGGCGGAGGAGAAGTTCAAGGAGCTGAGCGAGGCGTACGAGGTGCTCGCGGACCCCACGAAGCGCGAGCGCTACGACCAGCAGGGATTCCAGGGCGTGGAGAAGGATTTCGGCCCCTCCGGGTTCACCTGGCAGAACTTCACGCATCAAGGCGATCTCGAGGACATGCTGGCGAACAACCCGTTCCTCCAGCAGTTCATGGCGAGCATGTTCGGAGGTTCCAGCGGCTTCACCGGCCGCGCTCCGAGCGTGGGCCAGCACATCGAGGTCGCGCTGCGGCTTCCACTCGCCAGTGCGGTGCACGGTGCCCGCCCGAAGCTCGAACTGCCGCACATCGGTCCGTGCCCGGACTGTCGGGGGACGGGAGCCCGCCACGGCACGGCGCTCGAGATCTGCCCGGAATGCAAGGGCCAGGGCCAGGTGCGCCAGGTCCGACGCCAGGGCTACAACCAGTTCATCACCGTGGGCCCGTGCCCGAAGTGTCGGGGCTCTGGACGCAGGATCATCGAAAAATGCTCCACCTGCCACGGGACCGGCCAGCGCCGGTCGGTGCGCCGCCTCGAGGTGACGGTGCCGCCGGGCGTGGACAACGGCACGGTCCTCCGGGTCCCGGGCCAAGGGGTGCAAACCCCCGACGGCGAAGCGTCCGGCGATCTCTTCGTGCGGATCCAGCTCGAACCGATGGCCGGCATCCGCCGCGATGGAACGGACGCCTACGCCGAGACCACGGTTCCGCTCGGGATCGCCCTGTTCGGTGGAGAGGTGATCGTCCGGACGATCACGGGCGAGGCGTCCCTCAAGATACCCGCCGGGACCCAGCCGGAGCGGCCGCTGCGCCTGCGCGGGGAAGGGTTCCCGACATTCGGGCGGACGTCCCGGGGCGATCTGTACGTCACGGTCCACGTCGAACTCCCCAAGTCCCTCTCGGGGCGACAGAAGGAGCTCCTCCACGAGGCGCTCGGGGAAGCGGGCGCCGGCGCCCGGCGCTCCTCCCTCTTCGGCCGTTGAGGCAGCGGATGGTCGAGGATCCCGACGCGGGCGAACACTACTTCACCGAGCGACCGCGCGCGCGCTCCCACCGGTCGGAGCTGAGGTTCCTGTAC
>JABEUK010000200.1 GCA_013044425.1 Thermoplasmata archaeon
CCCATGGCCGGTCGGCGAGCCTGTAGGTTCGACAGGCTTTCATCTCGGCGAGACTGACCCTCTGCGAACGCCCGGCCCGGCCGGGGCCGACATCGCCGCGGGCGCTCGCGAGACCGCAATGTCTACCGAGACGCTGGACCCAGACCACCTCACCGACCACGTGATCGATCTGTACGTGAAGGTGAAGGACCCTGCGGACCCCGCTCGGGGCCACGTTCCCCAGTACCATTACAAGATCACGCTCCACGGGTCGGAGGAAGAGATCGGGACCATTCGATTGAGGATCGGCGATCACCCGGCCCTCCTCACGGCCGGGCACCTAGGGTACTTCGTCGCCGAAGGCTACCGGGGTCGACACTTCGCGGAGCGAGCCTGTCGCCTGCTCGCGCCGGTGGCGCTCGAGCACGGGATGACGACGATCATCCTCACGTGCGACCCGGCGAACGCCGCTTCGCGTCGGACCTGTGAGCGGCTCGGGGCGCACTTCGCCGGGATCTTCGGGGTCCCTACCGACCACGAGATGTATCAGAAGGGTGCGCGGATGGTCTGCAGGTACGACTGGGTACTGAACACCCAGAGCTGATCGATCCCGCCGCGCCTCGACCCTCACTCCTCGAAGACGAGCGAACTGCCCTGGATGTCGAGGCGGATGGGCTTCCTCATCAGGCCGAGCGAGCCGAGCGCGTGCTGGACGTCGCGCTGGCGCTCGGGAGGTACGACGAAGAACAGGAATCCTCCTCCCCCCGCACCCAGGAGCTTGCCTCCGAAGGCCCCTTCGCGCTTCGCAACGGCACACCAGGCGTCGATGGTCGGATTGGTGACGCCGTCCGAGAGCCGTCGTTTGAGCTCCCAGTTCTCCTCCATCAGCCGGCCGATCTCGGGAAGGTCGAGCTTCTCGATGGCGGCGGCGCTCTGGAGGGCGAGATCCTTCATCGCTCGGTACTCATCGATATGGCTCTCGATGGCGCTCGCCTGCTGCGCATGGATGGCCGACGAGGGTCGCTCGACCCCCGTGAAGAAGAGCATCAGGTTCTGGTTCAGGGTCTCGAGCGCGTCGTGGTCCACCTGCAGGCTCTGAACCGACACCGTGTCGTCCCGGTCCACCCGGATGAGATTCAGGCCGCCGTAGGCCGCCGTGTACTGGTCCTGGACTCCACCCGGCTCGTGAAGGATCTCGCGCTCGATCCGGACCGCCTCGCGCGCGAGCTGCCGGGGGCCGACTCGGTCGCCCCGCCAGGAGTGGAGCGCGTTCAGGACCCCGACCGCACAACTGCTGCTCGAACCGATCCCGGTGCCGCGCGAGGGCATCTGGGTCGCCGTGATGACCTGGATCCCGCTCGGAATCTGGAGCAGACGCATCGCCTCGCGGATCGAGCTGTGGGCGATCTCGTCGATGCTCTGCCGGGCGTCCTCGGTGACCCGGTAGCTGACGCGGATCTCGGAGGGTACGAAATTCTCCGCGACCATGACGTAGATCCCTTTGTTGATCGATCCCGCGACGCACGCACCTCCTCCGAACCTTCGATAGTACTCCGGGAGGTCGGTGCCCCCGCCCGCGAACGTGACCCGAAAGGGCGTTTTCGAGATTACGGCGGTCTTCTCCGGCACCGGCTCGCCTCGGCTGCGGTTCTCCGTAGGAGTCTAGGAGCTTATCGAGGTAGCGGTCGGCACCCCGGTCCCTCGCCCGGATTCCATGCCGGGGCGCCATGGGCTTCCATGCCCCGCTCCGAGACCTTCGGCGCCGGGGGTTCTCGGGGGAGCGGGCCGGCTCAGAGCTTCTCCACCAGCTCTCGGAACTCGGCGGCGGTCCAGCCCTTGAGTGTGATGGTCCGCGCGACTCCGCTCAGCCCGATCCCGAGCGCGAGGCGGTTCGCCACCTCGTCCGAAGGGAGTTCCGCGGTGACCACCGCGTCGTAGATCCCCATGGTATGCAGGCTGGTGGTCACCTTTCCACCGGCCGCGGCGATCGCCCGCTCGAAATCATAGGCACGCTTGGGTGAATCCTTCACCGAATGGATGCCCTGATCGGTCAATTGCACGAGGAACACGTAGTTCGGCATGGCTCTCGACCGCCCGAGGGCGGACGCGTAGAAAGCGCTGCCGGCCGCCAGAGGGGACGGTGCCGGTCGAAGGAACCTCTCGTCCGAACCCTTTTTGGGGAGGGGGGAGGTCGCCTCGTTCTCCGAGGCGCGATGTCCGATCCCAGCACGGTGACCGTACGGCTCCCGGACGGGAGCGTGCGGGAGGTCCCGCGAGGCCGCACCGTGGGAGAGATCCTTCAGGCGTGGCGACCGGAGGAATCCGCGACGTACCTCGCCGCGATCCTCGATGGGGTCGCCGTCGATCTCGACCGCCGGGTCGAGGCCGGCGCCGCCCTCTCCCCGCTCACCTTCGAGGATCGAGCGGGCCGGGACATCCTTCAGCACTCTGCGGCCCATCTCGTGGCGAAGGCGCTGACGGAGATCATCCCCGAGGCGAAGCCGACCCACGGACCCCCGACGGACGAGGGCTTCTTCTACGATTTCGAGGTCCGGCCCCTGACCCCCGAGGACCTGGAGGAGATGCGCCGCGTGATCAACCGCACGGCTCGCGCGGGGGACCGATTCCAACGCCGCGAGATCTCGAGGGCGGAGGCCGAAGAGATGTTCGCCACGAACCCCCATAAGCTCCGGTACATCCACGAGGCACCGGAGGGAGAGACCGTCTCGGTGTACTCGACCGGCGACTTTGTCGACCTCTGCCGGGGTCCCCACGTCCCCGACACCCACTGGCTCGAAGGGGTTCACGTCCTCGGCTTCTCGGCCGTCCAGAGCACCGAAGGATCGGGCGCACCGCCGATCCAACGGGTGCGTGGGGTCGGGTTCCCTACTCGGGCGAAGCTCGACGCGTACCTGAAGATGCGCAAGGAGGCCGAAGCTCGAGATCACCGTGCGGTGGGAGCGAAGCTCCAGCTGTTCACCTTCTTCGAGGAGAGCCCGGGGTTCCCCGTCTGGCTCCCGAACGGGATGATCGTGGTGCGCGAGCTGGAGCGGTTCGTGACCGAGCACCTGCACGAGTCCGGCTACTCGGAGGTCCGCACCCCGCTCCTGTTCGATGTCTCGGTCTACCAGACGAGCGGGCATTGGGAGCACTACCGGGAGAACATGTTCCTGACGACGAGCGAGGACCGTACGTTCGGCTGGAAGCCGATGAACTGCCCCGGCTCGATGATGATCTTCCGCTCGCGCGCGCGCAGTTACCGCGAGCTGCCGCTTCGTCTCGCCGAGTTCGCTCCGTTGCACCGCAACGAGGCCAGCGGCACGCTGCATGGAATGACTCGGGTCCGGGAGTTTGTCCAGGACGATGCCCACCTCTTCGTATCGGAGGATCAGATCGAGCAGGAGATCCGGGTCCTCCTCGAATGGGTACGCAGTGCGTTCACCACGTTCCACCTGGAATGGAGCTACGAACTGTCCACCCGGCCGGCGACGTACCTAGGAGACCAGGAGACCTGGGACCGCGCGGAGGCGACGCTCGAGAAGGTCCTGAAAGAGTCCGGTGTGCAGTACCGCGTCTCTCCCGGGGAGGGGGCGTTCTACGGCCCCAAGATCGACATCCACATCCGCGACAGCATTGGGCGGCCGTGGCAGACGGGAACGATCCAGCTCGACTACCAGCAGCCGATCCGCTTCGCGCTCGAGTACCAGGGCGCGGACGGGAAGATGCACGCCCCGGTGGTCATCCACCGGACGATCCTCGGAAGCTGGGAACGGTTCCTCGGGGTCCTGCTGGAGCATTGCAACGGGCGGCTGCCTCCCTGGCTGTGCCCGGTACAGGTCCGCATCCTCCCCGTCGCCGACCGGCACGTGGAGCTCGCCCGGGGCCTCCTCGAGGAGCTCCGAGCGAGCCACCTTCGGGTCGAAGTCTCCGACACGCTCGAGACGCTCCCCAAGCGGGTCCGCGAAGCCGAGGTCGATCGCGTCCCGTACATCGCGGTCGTGGGCGATCAGGAGATCGGCGACGGAACCGTCTCCCTTCGGATTCGCGGTGCGAAGGGCTCCGCGTCGTTTTCGCGCCCCGAGTTCATCGACCGGGTCTCGCGACGCGTGCGCGAGCGCGCCTTCGAACCCTAATTCGGGACACTGGGCGCCTCCTCTGCTCCGGAGCGATCCCGTCACCGAATGCTCGGGCCGGAGCGTCCAAGGGCACCGACCCACCGCCCCGACCGTGCTTTTTTAATAGCGGGGTCGGTACGCGCGACCAGCACCACGGAGTAGAGTCATGGGACTGAGCACCTTCCAACTGGAAATCCTGATCCTCGTCGCCTCGGTCCTCGCACTCGCGTATGCCGCGGTGATGACGCTGTTCGTCCTGCGTCAGTCGGACGGAAACGACCGGATGCGCTCGATCGGCGACGCGATCCGAGAGGGGGCCAATGCGTTCCTGCGCCGGGAGTACACGATCGTGTTCAGCGTGGCGATCGCCCTCGCGATCGTCATCGCCTTCGCGTTCGGGATCGGGGGCATCGGACCCGCCCTCGCGATCGGATTCCTCTTCGGCGCTGCGGGCAGCGCGCTCGCGGGAGCGATCGGGATGTACGTCAGCGTCCGGGCGAACGTGCGGACCGCGGCCAAGGCCGAAAAGAGCGATCTTGCTTCGACCATGCGATTCGCGTTCTACGGCGGCACCGTGACGGGCCTCTCCGTCGCGGGACTCGCGCTCCTCGAACTCGTCGGGTTCTACATGGCGTTCGGCGGCAACGTCTCAAGCATGGTCGGACTCCTCTTCGGGGCGTCCCTCATGAGCCTCTTCGCCCGGGTCGGCGGCGGGATCTACACGAAGGGCGCGGACGTCGGCGCCGACCTCATCGGCAAGGTCGAGGCGGGCATTCCCGAGGACGACCCCCGGAACCCCGCCGTGATCGCAGACAACGTCGGGGACAACGTCGGAGACTGCGCGGGAATGGCCGCGGACCTGTTCGAGACCTACGTCGTCACGGCGGTCAGCGCGATGCTCCTCGCCTACTTCATCGGGAGCGTCATCACGACCAACTACCCCAACGCGATCCTGTATCCGCTCGTCGTCTGCGCCTGGGCGATCGTGGCCACGATCGTCGGGATCGCGTTCGTGCGGATGCGACCCGGGGGCACCATCATGGGCGCCCTCTACCAAGGGCTCGGCGCGACCACGGTCGTCGGCGTCGTGGGCCTATTCTACCTCAACTACACGTTGATGAACGGCAACTGGGGGATGTTCGTCGCCACGGTGGTCGGGCTCGTCGTGATGGTCCTGATCGTCCTCGCGACCGATTACTACACGAACTCCAGCTATCGACCGGTCAAGAAGATCGCCGAAGCGGCCCAGGCCGGAGCCGGCACGACGGTCATCACGGGCCTCGGTGTGGGTCTCGAGGCGGTCTGGATCTCGGGCATCTCGATCGTGGGGGCCATCCTCATCGCTTACACCGCCGTGGGCTGGCAGGGCTGGACGACCGCCCCCACTCCCGAGCTCGGGCTCTACGGGATCGGCCTCGCGGCCGCGAGCATGCTGGCGGTCACGGGCATGATCATCTCGATCGATGCGTTCGGCCCGATCACCGACAACGCCGGAGGGATCGCCGAGATGGCCGGGCTCCCGGCGGAAGCGCGCGCGATCACCGATCCATTGGACGCGGTCGGGAACACCACCAAGGCGATCACCAAGGGATACGCCATCGGCTCGGCCGTCCTCGCCTCGCTCGCGCTGTTCGCGGCGTACACCTTCGCGACCGCCCAGGCGTGGTGCGGGAGCGGCTCCTCGGTGACGCTCAGCTGCTGGACCTCCTTCACGAGCATGCTGACGATCGACCAGCCGCTCATCGTCGCGGGCCTGATCATCGGTGCGATCCTGCCGTTCTTCTTCACCTCGTTCCTGATGGAAGCGGTCGGGGTCGCGGCGAAGGCGATCGTCTTCGAGGTACGCCGCCAGTTCAAGGAGATCCCCGGCATCCTCGCGGGCACGGCGAAGCCCGAGTACGGCACCTGCGTCGACATCGTCACGGTCACCGCGATCCGCCAGCTCGCCGTACCCGCGATCATTGCGGTCTCCGTCCCGCTCGCGGTCGGCTTCCTGCTCGGACCCATCGCCCTCGCGGGGGTCCTGCTCGGGGTCATCCTCTCCGGCTTCCCGCTCGCGATCATGATGACCACGGGGGGCGCCGCCTGGGACAATGGCAAGAAGTACATCGAGCTCGGTCACTTCGGCGGCAAGGGCTCCGATGCCCACAAGGCCGCGGTCGTCGGCGACACCGTGGGAGACGCGACCAAGGACACCGCGGGACCCGCCATCAACCCGCTCATCAAGGTCGTGAACACCGTCTCGATCCTATTCATCGCGCTCATCGTGGCGCACGCGGTCATCGGGATCTAGGGCCGTACGGACCTACGGGTGGCGTCCGGGCGGGACGGCCCCCCGGAGAGGCGGAGCCTACGACGGGGTCCGTGGAGAATCCGAGGACCTTCGCTCACCACCTCGCGTTCGATATGGCAACGGCCACGTCCGCGAGCGCGATCATGGACCGCCCGATGCTTCGGGTCCCCATGAACGGGTCACGCGGCCGCGCCTAGGCGTAGTGGCTCATCGTGGAGCGTTCCTTTCGCGCTTCTTCGCGCTGCTCGCCGCGCTCCTCCCGGCGACGCTCCTTGTCGCAGTCCTCTTCCGTGACCCAGAGGAACTCCACGTCCTCGGGATGCTCGTGGGCGATGAACGCACCGGCCTCGAAGGCGCTCGACAGCATCTCCTCGAGGTTGTCGGCCTCGCTGCCTTCCAGCCGACCGGCCGTCCGCCAGTACCAGTCGGGCGCCTTGCCGGCGGCCTGCAGGTACTCGGTGATGAGATCGTAGATCGCACCTCGGGACTCAGAAAGGCGCACGTGAAGGTGGCGCTCCCGCTCGTCGGAGGGAGGGACCTCGGGCGGAGATGACATCGCGATCGGAAGGGCCGGTGGGCGCTATAACTCCTCGCGGAAGCCCATCTCCTGCACTCCCCGACGCTTCAAGAGCCTGCTCCGCATAGGACGGTTCCGGACGGTACGATTCGATGGCGACCTCGAGGCCCAGAGCACCGATGGGGGGCACGGCGGGCTCCGGCGCGCGCTACGTCTTTCTGGTCGGCCGCCTCCGCAACCGGCAGATCACGATGGAGGAAGCGACCGAGCTCTTCGAGATCATGGACCTCACGGTGCGTTCCCTTTCGGCGGCCGCCGCGGCCGCGCCCACGGCTCCCCCATCCTCCTCGCCACCGAAGCGCGCCGCGCCGGAGCCCCCGACCTCCCGGTTCAACAGCGACGAGTTGCTGCCGTTCGGGATCCTGTTGGTCGGCGCTGCAAGCGGCATCTCCGCGGCCCTGCGGGAGCGCAGCCGCAACGGTCCGCGCAAGGGTCCGCCCGAACCGACGCGGTAAGAGATCCATGGCTTCGGACCGGTTCGTCTTCGCCCACCTCGCCGATGCGCACGTCGGGGCCTGGCCCCGGGACGCCCAACTGCGCGGCCTCTTGCGCGAGAGCGTTCTCCGCTCGATCGCCCAGGTCCGCGTCGAGCGGGCCGAGTTCTTGCTCATCTCGGGCGATCTGTTCCACACGCCGGTACCGGACCCGGCGGAAGTCGCGCCGGTCGCGGCGGCCCTGCGCCAGCTCTCGATCGATGGGACCCGGATCTACGCAATCTACGGCTCGCACGATTACGTCGCGCACAAGACCAGTTGGCTCGACGTTCTCGCCGAAGCCGGCGCCTTCGCCAAGGTGGCACCCGAGGCGGTCCGCCCCGAGGGGGCGCGCTGGACGCTCCCCTTCCTCGTGGACGAGCCCACGGGGGCTCGCATCGCCGGTATCTCGGGCCGATCCCACGGGCTCGATCGGGAGTACTTCGGCGGCGTGGACTCCGAACGGTTCCGGGCCGAGCCGGGGTTCAAGATCTTCCAGTTCCATGCGGCGATCGAGGAGTGCCTGCCGCCCCGGCTCCGGGCGCACATCCATGGGATCGCGCGGGCCGATCTTCCCCCGGGGTGCGGCTACTACGCTGGGGGCCACATCCACGTGATGTACGAGGACGAAGGACCGGGCGGTGGACTCCTCGTCAACCCCGGTGCGATCTTCGGGACGTCCACGCCGGACCTCGTGTACCGACAGGAGCACCCCGGCACGCAAGGCCTCGCGATCGTGACGGTCGCGCGAGGACGGCCGTCCCTCCGCTTCTTCGATCCATTCCCGTACTCGAAGCTCCACATCATCGATGTGAACGTCACGGGCCGGAGCGGGGGCGAGATCCTCACCGAGATGGAGGTGGCGGCGCGCCCGTTCGCGGGGGTCGGAACGAACATCATCGCTCACTACACCGGTACTCCGAGCGCCGCGGGCCTCGCCGCGCTCGGGGTCTCGGAGTCGCAGCGGCGATTCGAAGAGCTCGGGATGTCCTTGCACCCCGACGTCCGGGACGTGGCGGGGGTGTCGGCCGAGGCGATGCCCGCGATGCCGGAGTCGGAGATCGAGGCCGCGGGGTTCGCCGCCCTTTCGGAAGAGACGGGACCGGGCGCCCCGTGGGCCGCGGGTCCCGAGGGCGCCCGGCGCTTGCGCGAGCTCCTCCAGGAGCTGGCCCTCCCGCGAGGAGACGGGGAGTCCCGGACCGATTACGTCGAGGCCCGGGTCGAAGGAGCCAGCCGACTGCTCGGCGTTCGACGGGTCGGACCACGCTGAGGAGGGGCGATGCAGCTGCGCCGCCTCCGGTTGAAGAACATCCGGAGCTACGCCTCCGCCGAGCTCGAACTCACCCAGGGAACGACCCTGATCGCCGGGGATGTCGGCTCCGGCAAGACCTCCCTCCTCTACGCGATCGAGATGGCCCTCTTCGGGTTCGCCGAGGTCGACGCGGGGTTCCTCGTTCGACACGGCGCACCCCAAGCGGAGGTCGCCGTCGAGATCGAGCACGAGGGTCACCGCTACGAGATCTCCCGCCGGTTCCGGCGGATCACCCGCAAGGGCCGCCACAGCTTCGAGCTCGAGCGCAGCACCTTCTCCGAGGATGGCGCGACGACCCAGTACTCGGCCACCGAGCTCCGCCAGCGGATCATCGATCTCTTCGGTTTCCCGGACAATCCGAGCCCCCGCGCCCACTCCGATCTGTGGCGCTGGGCGGTCTACGTACCGCAGGAACGGATGCGCGACGTACTCTCCCAAGAGCCCCAGGACCGGCTCGAGACGATCCGTAAGGCGCTCGGAGTGGAACGGTACCGCGCTGCGGCGGAGAACGCGCAGGAACTCGCCTCCGAGATCCGTCGGGTCGCGGCCGCCCGCGTCGAGGAGGCCGACCGCCTCCACCACTGGGAGGCCGACCATTCCGTGCGCTCGGCAGAGATCGTCCGCCTCCGGGCGGAACGCGTGGGGCACGAAGCGAAGCAGGCGGAGCTCCGCCGCGACCTCGATGCGGCGGAGCGTGCCGGCCAAGAGCTCCAGGAGCGTCTGCGCCGGGTCGAGGGGGA
>JABEUK010000201.1 GCA_013044425.1 Thermoplasmata archaeon
GAGCAGGGGCCTCCTCGTAGGTCGGCCGAGCCGTAGGTGGGAGCGCTGTAGGCGATCATTGCGGCGAGAGGGCGACCCGCGTCCAGACCTCGTGGGAGTTTCGTCCGAGCCCCCGGTCGCACGTCGCGGCAACCATCGCGAGGAGCTCTCCCGCGACGAGCAGTAGGGTCGCTCGGAATCCCCGCCGACGCTGAGAGGCCTCCTCGCGCATGACGCGCAGCGCCCAGGCCGGGTGATGGGCGGCGTAGAGGGCGAAGGTCCCCGGCGACTGGCCGAACGTATCGCGGGCCTGGAGGTGGCCCCAGAGGATGCGCCGTCGCTGGCGCAAGTGGTCGATCCAGGTCCGGGGGATCGCGACCCGTACGTGGGCGGTGGGTGCGTACCCGAGCGAGCCCGACGCCTCGTGGATCGAGAAGGCAAGGTAGGCACCGTCGTTTACGATCCCGCTCGGAAGGTGAGGGTGCTCCGCTGCGGAGAGCAGCAGAAGCTCGTCGGACAGATGGGGAGCGCGGTCGTTGGACGGGACGAGCTCGTGGAACCGGTGGTGATACGCCCAGAGGATCTCGAGCGCCGTGGTGTAGACATCGATCCGGTCCATGGAGGGCATCGGGCGCCCCATGACCCCGCAGGGCCGCCGGGGGAGCGAACGGGCCATCGTCACAAGGTCCGCGACCGCGCCCGGTGCGGCCTCCGCGTCCCCGTTCAGGAGAACGAAATAATCGCCTCCTCCCCGGTCGAGGATCTCGGCGATCGCGGCCGACTTGCCTCGCCGTTGGGCCTCGTACACCACGACGACGCGTCGATCTCGTGCGGCACATTCTCGGGCGACCGTTGCGGTCGGTTCATCGTCCCGCCCGACGACGATCCGGAGCTCTTCCCATTCGGCTCGGTCCGGCAGTCGCTGAGCTAGGAGAGAATCGATCGCGCTCTGGAGTCGTCCCCCCTCCTCGAAGGCAACGACCCCTCCGATGAGGCGTTCGGGAGCGGCCGGGGGAGGAGGGTCAGTCATCCTCCCACCGTCCCGTGACCGAAGCGCGGGAGTATGCAGCGGACAGGCGACGGAACCGCCGGCTTGAGTAGGTAAGACGCCCCGGCATCGTCGTGGTCCGGAAGCACAGATCGGGTGCGCCCGAGCGACGTAGCTTCCGATTGCGCACCAGGCCGGCCAGCTGCAGGTATGCGCCCAGCACGAAGAACAGGGGAACGTTCAACATCCGTACCAACCACGGCGCTCGCTCGGAGGTCGGCGGGGAGGGAAACTCACCTCCCTCCTTCCAGCGAGAGAGGAGCCGAGGAGCTTCGTGTTGGAGCCACGCACTACTGCCGAGGAGGCCGCGGTAGAACGCATCGCCGGATAGCACCTTCGCGGTCAGCGCCTCCCGGGCAAACAGTAGGCCTCGCGGTATCCGATAGTCCCGTAGGATCTGAGCATCGTCCACGACGTAATTGAAGCACGTGCGCTGGGGCCCGCGTGCTTCCCGCGCGCGGGGCCGGAGCCGGCGAAGGAGAAAGACCGCTCCGAGGAAGAACCATACGGCCCCGTGGCGGGTGACCACGAGGAAGTCGAGATCGTCTCCCGGGTGCGCGGAACCGTACGCCACCGATCCCGTCACGGCCACGCACCGTAGCCAAGGATCCGACTCGCTCATCGGTCGGGGGAACACGTCCGAAGCCCGGGAGAGGAACTCCGCAGCCCGCATGCGTCGTTGCACCGGATCGTCGAGCAAGAGTTCATTCGCGCACGGGTACACAACCCCATCCCGGATGAGACGGTCGGGGGCGTGGGAGCGGATCCAGGAGTCGATTTCAGGTTCCCGTGGCGCACTGTTCGGCAGGAGGTCGACGAGACTCTCGATGGAGATTCCGGCTCCAAAATCAGCGGCCACATCCAACGCGACCGCCAGTCGCTCGGACCATGCCGGCTCGCTTGGAGAACTGTCGGCCGTCGGCACGACCCTCCGCCCACGAGCATGGGCCACTCCTATATAGCCCACGGTTCGAGATGGGCGTATACCCACGGCCCAGGATGCGGACGCTGCGGATCGATCCGCGGTGACGCCGATCCCGGTCCCGGCAACCTTGGGCGAGATCGGTAACTCCTGAAGGGGGCCTCGCGCACCGACCCGCCGGCGTGGCTCCCCTGTCGATGGCAGGTCGATCGAGCTGGCGTGGAAGGCGATACCGATAGATGCCCCGAAGCGGTGGAACGTCTTCGGGCCACCGATGCAGGAAGTTCCCGTCGGAGTCGTGATCGTCACACGCGGTCGCCCGGAACGGCTGGCGAACCTCCTGCGAGACCTGCGACTCCAACGCAAGGCCCCGGCCCGGATCGTCGTGGTCGACGATACCGATCCACCCGTGCCATGGGATCGCGAGTTCCCCGATTTGCCGTTGATGGTGATCCGTCCGGAACGCCGACTCTTCATCTCCCGCGCTAAGAACCTCGGGGCCGCACAGGTCGACGCTCCGTACGTGGCGTTCATCGACGATGACAATCGTCTCCCACCGCAGCTCCTTGCGGAGCTCGCGACCACACTGGACAACGCCCCCCGGTGCGGAGCGGTCATGCCCGGCGTCCTCTATCATCGGCAGCCCGCGCTCGTGTGGGTCTACGCGACTCCTTTCCGCCCGGATCGATGGGGGTTCACACTGGTCGGTCGGAATCGTCTCCGGCAGCCCCAGCTCGAGGGAAGGCTCCTCGAGACGGACGCTCTCCCGAATCTGTCGATGGTTCGTTCCTCCGCCTTCCAGGAGCTCAACGGATTCGACGAGAGTTTGCCACTGAACAGCTCCGCGGATCTCTGCCAACGGCTGAAGACGATGGGCTGGCACGTCTATGCGAACACGGGGGTCCTCACCGCGCACGACGTGGAGCTCCCTGAAACTCGCGGGTACTGGGCCGAGCACGAGGTCGGCGACCCTGCACGCGCGCGCTTGGAAGTGATGGACTGGTTCCGATTTCATCGACGGTGGAACGGTGACCGGGTGTTCTTCGCGGCGCGCGCGAGCTATCACGCCCTCGGTTTTCTGATTCCGGTGATGCTAGCGGCGATCTGGCGGCCCGACGGACGGGCCTCAGCCATTCTTGCCGCGCTCGCCCGGGGCTACCTGGACGGTCTACGCGGGCCTCCTGCGCGAGCACTTACTGGATAGTGAGAGTATGGGGCCGACCTCCTCCGTCAACCGCCGGCCCAGCCACCTCCGCGGTCCATCGCCGGTCGATGCGCCCTCCTCCCGGAGACGGGCCCGCCCTTCTGCCCGGACATCAACCGTCTTCATCGACGTGAGGTCTCTTTGGATCCTCCGGGCATCGGAACGCGTACGTTCCACGAGCGCCACATGACCGCGCAGCCGGACCTCCTCGACCTTCTCCTGCCCGAAGGACAGATTCCGTTGCGCTTCGTTCAAGAACCGACCGAGATCTTTCTAGTCGCGTCGGACCCGTTGGCCGTGTGGCCGGTAGACGTTCTTCGAAGCGGAACGGCGCGTGTCCGCGTCTCCGGGAGCACGTTGGAGGGAGCCGCCACCCTGCTTTCAGCTCCGAAGGACCGGGCCCGCGTGCTGGCTCTCTTCCGTTCCAAGTATGGAGAGGCCGCACATCGTGCCTGGTTCGGCCGACCGGATCGGGTGTTGCGCATCGATCTGGTTGCGACGCAGGGCCAGGAAGATCCGAGCCAGGACCCGTACCGCCGCTGGCTGATCGCGGAGTTCGATGGCCTCGCGTCGATCTATGACGAACAGATCAGCAACAACCGGATCAACCGCCTGCTCCGTGAGCGTTCGTCACGACTTCTCGCGGAGAGCTTTCGCCTCCCTTGCCATCTCCTCGAGATCGGTTGTGGCACCGGCATGGAGACCATTCCCCTGCTCGAGATGGGTCACGAGGTACTATGTGTGGACATCTCCGAACGCATGCTCGAGATCGTTCGGGCTAAAGCGAGCGCGCTCGGGGTGGGCGAGCGATTGCGAACCCGGAAGCTCGCCGCTTCGGATCTGTCCGCATTGGAAGCCGAGCACGGGCTCGGTGCGTTCGAGGGTGGATACTCCACCTACGGAGCCCTCAACTGCGAACCCGATCTGCGTCCGATCTCCCCCGCCCTCGGCGCCTTGCTACGCCCTCGAGCTCGATTTCTCGCGGGTGTGCTCAACCGTTGGTGCCTGTTCGAGATGATGGCCGATGCGGTTTCGGGACGCTTCCGCGAGATGAGAGGTCGCGCGCGCGGGTCCGTCCGGGCGGGATCCTCCCGCTTCCGGGTCGACGCGTATGCCTACTCTCCCAACGAGTTTCTCCGGTGCTTTGCAGGCGAGTTCACCGTGGAGTGGCTGGAAGGGGTTCCGGTCCTCCTTCCGCCACCGGATCGGGCGAAGTATGTTGAGCGGCTCTCGCGGCACTTCGACCTCCTCGCGCGCTGGGATGAGAAGATCGGTCGCCGAGGACCATTTCGCTCCCTCGGCGACTACTTTCTCATGGTACTCACTCGCCGCGATGCTCCCCCACCGCACCGGGCCCTGTGATCGGCCGGAACCCGTGCTCCCCGGCCCGTGCGAATGCTGGGGAACGGGTCCGTGCCCGCCCCCTTTCTCCAGCTCGGTCGTCCAGAGGCAGCCCGCGCGCTCTCCGGTGCGCTATATGCAGAGGCGCCTATCTCGCTCCAAGGCCGATGGCGCGACGGTGGATCGCCGAACATCACACGATCAAGATCCTGATGGAGCCGCGCGGGGCGATCGTGGGCTTCACGATGAAGCGCTACTCCTACCTGCTCTTCGTGAGCCGAAGATTTTTCGGGATCAAGCGGGTCAGGACCCAGGACCGTGTCGTAGCCCGCGGCGGATACAGTACGCCTCAGGTTCTCGAGCTGATTTCCACGCTCTATCCCAAGGGCGCCTAAGGCCCCGACCACCGCCCTTGGGGCGTCGGCGGGGAGGAGTCGAGAGCGCCAGCCGCATCCTGCGGCGTTCGGAGGTCGGCAGAAGGCTGGGTGGGACATCACCAGGCGCGTGAGGAGATCGACGACGATCGCGGAGGCGGTGAGCTTGAGAGCTAGCTTGGGACCGGGGATTGGAGGACCGCCCACCGATCACCCAAGCCATTTCGCCGAACGGAGGTAGCCGAGGGCGTCCGTGACCCTCCGGAGCGGCGGTGACACGGGCGAGTCCGGGCGCATCCCGATCGAACATTGTTACTTCGAGAGCTGAACTCGAGCCCTCCGACGGGCTCCGAGGAACAGGCCCCGGTTCACGTTCGAATCCAGCAGGTCCGGCGCGCGTTCCCGGATCCACATGGTACGCGGGCTGGACGAACCTAACCCGGATGAGGGGGTCGGACGGTGGCCCGACTCTTCCCGGGCATCGGTGGGGCGGGTGAGGTATATGTTCGTCCCGTCCCATCGCGCCCCGGCGCGCACAGTCCGGGGAGCACCCATGGTCGAACTCGTAAGCGACTACAGAGACTTCGACTTCGCCTCCCTCTGGCAGGGCCGAGAGAAGGTCACCGACGTGGAGCGGGAGCTCCTTCGGCTTGCGTTCCACCCTCCCGGCCGTCAGCGGATTCTCGAGATTGGGACCGGCTTCGGAAGGCTGACACGAACCCTGACGGGACTCGCCGCGGAGGTGGTCTGCTCGGATTTCGACTCCCATTCTCTGGGCCGTTTGGATTTCCCGGACCCGCCGGGAGGCCCAACCATGCGCGTCGCGGCCAACGTCTTCCATCTACCGTTCGTCGACGGGGCGTTCACCGATGCCTCCATGGTACGGGTCCATCACCATCTCGCCGATCCCCGGGCGGCCATGCGAGAGCTCTACCGGGTGCTGCAAGGAGCCGGGCGCCTCGTGGTCTCCTACAATCCCAAACCGACGATCGGTACGTTCGTGAACGACGTACGGCG
This sequence comes from Thermoplasmata archaeon, assembly GCA_013044425.1. GTDB lineage: Archaea > Thermoplasmatota > Thermoplasmata > Lutacidiplasmatales > UBA184 > Lutacidiplasma. Next base: position 5,886 of record JABEUK010000201.1, read on the forward strand.
AGCGACCCGCCGAGCCGGGACGACGCCGTTCGAGTCCACCACGTTCTCCCCGAAGGGGCGCATCGAGCTGCGGCCCGACCCGTTTCCGATCTACGTGGCCAGCCGACGAAGGTTTGCCGAAGATCTGGAGGCGGCTGGCTTCGAGCTGGAGCGGGAGATGGTCTCAGGACTCGAGGAGCACTGTCCGGTGAAGTACGCATCGACCCGCGCCATCGTTCGGCTCGCGGAAGTCTTCGGACGGGCGCCCACCTTCCCCACGCGCTGGGCAATCGCAAGGTGCGGAAAGGCTCCCATGCCGCTGCCGCCCGGGGATCAGCTGCTCGCGTGCCCGCGCTGTCGCGCTCCACTGGAGCTGCCCCAAGACGGTGCAGCTCCGAGCTGCCGAACGTGCGGGTACGTGGGCCGCCGTACCTCCGGCAGGGTCCTCGATCTTCGGTACCTAGGGGAGGGAGCCGTTCGAGTCGGCTCCAGGCCCCCGCAGGCGCCTGCGCTCCGCTAGCGAGAGGCGCTCCAGCGGACGCGGCAGGGTTGCCGGAGGTAGCCGCTCGATGAGCTCCTCGCGACCGAACCCGATGGAGCGCGGCACGGGAGCGTGGATCGGGCGCGCTCGTCACTGTGGCCAACGGACTCCCGTTCGAGACGCCGCTCGGGTCGGAGTGTCCGAATCCTAAGGGCGGCTCCGGTCCCGGTCATCCTGCACCGAACTTAGATCGCCTCGGGGTGGAGCTCGCCGGAGGTCGGCTCGGCCGATTCGCGAAGTACGCTGGAGGAAGCCGATGCAGGGATTGCACCGACCGCTCGCGTTTCCCTCTCGACCGCTGCTCGGACTCGCGCTGCACCCGAAGGTCGAGATGGGGGGGTTGAATCAGCAGCTGCATCGCTACGAGGTGGTCCCGCCATGAGGAAACATCTCGCGAAGAACTCCGGGGACCCCGTCCCGATAGTGGGGAATCCGTGCCGTCCAGCCCAAGCTCCTCAGCTTGGCGTTCGAAGTGGGTCGATCCGCCGCCAGATGGAGGGCCACCACCGCTCCCATCTCGCGCGCCGCCGCTTCCACGGGCAGAGTTCGCGGGCGCGCTGCCCCGAGTTCCACCGCGACAAAGTCGGCAAACTCGCGAAGGGGAGCCGGGTGACCGTCCACGGCATTATACACCTCGCCGGCGACTCCCGACTCAAGGACCGCGTGGAACGCCGTTCCGGTATCCCACCGGTCGATGAACGACCAGCGGTTCGCGCCTTCGCCGACGACGGCGTACTCGCCCGTTCGGATCGCCTCCGCCACACCACGGAGCCACGATCCATTCCCGTAGACCATCCCGGGTCGCAGGACCATCACCTCGAGGTCGTCGAGCCCGTTCGCTTCCAGACCTGCGCGCTCGGTGTCGTAGTTGATCTTCGACTCCCCGCGGGGATCGACAGGTGAATCCTCGCGAATGAGCTCCGGCTGACCCCGATAGACCCAGTAGCCCGAGCCGATCACGAGGCGCGCGACCCCTTCCCGGCGTGCGATCTGTACGAGATTGCGGGTGCCCTCGATCCGCACGCGGGCCGTGTCAACTCTCACGGGAGGATTGGCGGCTAGATGAATGATTCCCGAGCAGCCGACCGCGGCTCGCTGAAGTGCTTGGGCATCCAAGATGTCCCCAACTATCGGGGTGCCGCCCTCTTCCGATACGCGCGCTCCCTTGGTAGAATCGCGGACGAGACCTCGGACGTCGTAACCTGCCCTCGAGAAGGCGCGGACAACCGATCGCCCCAAGAAGCCACTGGCCCCGACCACGAGGACCCTGCGAGTCTTGGTGGGCTCGCGGGAATAAATTGCAGTCGGCATCGGGATCTGCGCACCCGATCGCACGGAGGCCAACGGCTAGATTAACACCTCGCGTGCCTCGGTCGGGCGCCTTCC
>JABEUK010000202.1 GCA_013044425.1 Thermoplasmata archaeon
ACCCCCGAATGCCATTTCGCACAGGGTCACGGCGAGACCTCCATCCGAGATGTCGTGGGCCGCACGTAGCCACCCGCGACGTCCGACCGCTAGGATCGCGTCCCCGGCGCGGCGGGTCTCCGCAGGGTGGGGCCGGGGTGGTGCCAGCGATCGATCGGTGTGACGGCGTGCCCAGAGCGAGCCTCCGAGCTCCGGGAGCGAGCGACCGACGAGGTAGAGTGAGTCGCCGCTTGCCTTCAGATCCGACGTGATGGCCCTCCGCAGGTCGGGAACGATCCCCGTTGCCATGAGAACGGGAGTCGGGGGGATCTCGCGCCCGATTCCCCCGTTGTAAAAGCTGACATTCCCGGAAGGGACCGCAAAGCCGAGCGCGCGCGCGCCGGCCGCGAGGCCGCGAACGGTCTCGGAAAAGTCGCCGAGGACTCGCGGATCTTCCGGGTTCCCGAAGTTCAAACAATTGGTGAACGCGTCCGGCCGCGCGCCGACCGAGTAGAGGTTGCGGGCGGCTTCCTCGACCACCGCGACACCCCCCACATACGGGTCCTCGCGGCAGGTCCAGGGCTGGGCGGCGACCGCGAGAGCGAGCCCCTTCCAGCTTTCAGGTCGAGGTTGAAGGACGGCCGCATCTCCATGCGAGGGGCTCGTGACGCGCCCGTGGAGGGGCTTGATCACGGTGCGTCCCTGGACCTCGTGGTCGTACACCCGCAGGAAGGCCTCGCGGGAGCGAGAATCCGGCGCGAGGACCAGCTCCTCCACCAATCCGCCGAGATCGGCGTCGGGGACCGACGGAGTACGACCGAAGCGTCGCCGTCGGACCCGGTACGGGCGGTGCCTCGGTTTCGGGTCGACTCGGAACCCGAGCCGCAGTCGTGCGATGGGGCGACCGTCCCAATCTACCTCCTCGAAGGGTCCCCGCGTGACCTGACCGATATCGGTGAATGGAACATCGTACCGATGGAAGATAGCGGCGGCCGCATCCACGTCCTCGGGTGCGATGTCCAGCGCCATTCGCTCCTGCGATTCCGAGATCCAGACTTCCCAGGGGGCCAGGCCGGGTTCGCGTAGCGGGACGCGTGCGAGATCGATTCGCATGCCGAAGCCGCCCGCGTGTACGAGCTCGCCGACGGCGCTCGCGATGCCACCCCCCCCGAGGTCCTTCAGTCCCTGCACGAGCCCGCGATCGAACGCCTCGAGGCAGGCGTGCATCAACGGCTCCTTCAGGATCGGGTTACCGAGCTGAACGGCTCCGCGGGATTCCGTCTCGCTCTGGGAGGTCAGCTCGCGCGATGCGAAGGCGACGCCACCGATTCCGTCCCGACCGGTGTGCCCGCCGGTCAGGACGAGCCGGTCCCCGGGGCGTCGCGCGCGATTCGGAAGAAGTCGCGATCTTGGAAGCCAGCCGACGCATCCGACGTTGACGAGGGGGTTGACCACGAACGACGGATCGAAGTACACACCGCCGCTCACCGTGGGAACTCCGACCCGGTTGCCGTAATCTCGGATCCCGCTGACAACCCCGTCCATCAGGTAGCGCGGGCTCTTCACCCCGGGAGGCAGCGCTTCGGGGTCGAGGTCTAGGGGTCCGAAGAAGATCGGATCGGCGAGCGCGATGGGCTTGCCTCCAACCGCGAGCACGTCCCGGAGGATCCCGCCGATTCCGGTCGCGGCGCCGCCGTACGGTTCGACCGCGGACGGATGGTTGTGGGATTCGATTCGAAGGGCGTAGGCCCATCCCGGTTCGAACGCCATGACGCCGGCGTCTCCGGTGCCCAGCACCCGCGGCTTGGGATGGAGCTGGGAGAACCATCGCTTCAGAAACACACGGGAGCTCTTGTAGCTGCAGTGCTCACTCCAGCTCTGGGCGAGGCCGGCGAGCTCGACGTCGGTCGGTTCTCGACCTTCCGCACGAAAGTACTCTTGAATCCGACGGAGCTCTTCCCGGTCGAAACCGAGACCCCGCTCCGAAGAGATCTTCGCAAGCTACGCCGGGCGAGCCCGGTTCACAGGTACGGTTTGGACGCTCGGAGCCCAGGGCTCGGGCGCGCCGGGGGCCTCGGCCTGCATCTCCTCACCCGGGGTCGGCACGCACGCTGACCCGATGTACGACCGGGTTGGCGAGCAATCGATCGACCGCCTCCTGGGCCAGGCGACGGGCCTCTTCGACGGTAACACCGGAAAATTCCAGGTCGTAGATGCGCGCGGTCTGTACGACGGGCGTCGGGGAGATCGCGAGCAGGCCAAGTGCCTTCTCTACGCTCTCCGCTTCAGCATCCATGACCCCGGGTTTGAGCGAGACGCGAACCTCGATCCGCACCGTGCGCTGCGTCGGGTCCACGAGGGGCCTCGCGCGTCGAATCGTCCTCGCTTCATAACGGCTCCCGGCCCCGATGGACGAGCACGGGGTCGCCCGGGTACCCGCCGCGCGGGCGCAGGGAGACGTATTATTCCGCCGTCTGCGTGCGACGAGGCAATCGTTCCCCTCCGGCGCGGATAGAACGCATCAGAACAGATCTCGTATCGATGACCGACCCAGCTCACCCACCGAAGACGCCCGTCGTCTCGTCGTTCGACGAGCTTCCGCTCAGCCCGTCCCTTCGCCAAGGGATCCGCGAGATGGGCTACCGGGAGCCGACCCCGATCCAGCGCGAAGCGATCCCATACGCCGTGGTCGGGCGCGACATCATCGGTTCGGCTCAGACGGGAACCGGGAAGACCGCAGCGTTCCTGCTCCCGATCCTGGAGCGCCTCTTGAACGAGCGACGGGGATCGATCTATGCCCTCGTTCTCACTCCCACTCGCGAGCTCGCGCTGCAGGCCGACGAATTCCTCCGAAAGCTCGGCCGCCGAACGAACCTGCGCGGCGGCGTCGTGTATGGTGGAGTGGGGATGGGGGATCAGGAGCGCGCCCTGCGGGGCGGCGCCGAGATCATCCTTGCCACCCCGGGCCGACTGCTCGATCACATGCAGCGCGGCTACGTCAACTTCCGCTCGCTGCGGATCCTGGTCCTCGACGAGGGGGACCGGATGCTCGACATGGGATTCCTGCCGGACGTTCGGCGGATCCTGCGCGAGCTTCCTCGGGAGCGCCAGACGATGCTCTTCTCCGCGACGATGTCTCCCGAGGTTTCCAAGCTCGCCCGCGAGTTCCTGCACGATCCCCACATCGTGCGCATCGGCGAAACCTCGCGGGCGGCCGAGGGGATCTCCCACCTCGCCCTACCCGTCCCCATGGCCAAGAAGACGGATCTGCTCCGCGAGGTCCTTCGGGACGAGACCATCACGAGCATGCTCGTGTTCACACGGACCAAACACCGGGCGGACCGAGTCGCACAGCAGCTGGCGACCATGGGCGTTCGCTCGGCGGTCATCCATGGCAACCGCAGCCAACGCCAGCGCGTGCAGGCCCTGGATGCCTTCCGCAGCGGAGAAATGCGCGTCCTCGTCGCGACCGACATCGCGGCGCGCGGGATTGACGTCGAGGGAGTCACGCACGTCGTGAACTACGATGTTCCCCACGAGCCGGAGACCTACATCCACCGGGTCGGCCGCACCGCGCGCGCCCAGCGCCGGGGCGAAGCCATCACCCTCGTCAGCCCGGAGGAAGCGCGCGATTTCGAACGGATCGAGCGGCTCCTCG
>JABEUK010000003.1 GCA_013044425.1 Thermoplasmata archaeon
ATCTCTCGAACCCGTACGACCATGCCTTGGGGTAGAGCACAACCTAGCCTAGACTTTTCGGTCCGGAATCCCGAACAGATTTCCTAGCTGGTCCACTAGCGATCTTTTCGTTGGTGACGTAGTACGCCGTGGCTCCCACGTCGTAGGCTACGGCGAACAGCGCCACGATACCGTGGGTGGTCAGGCGCGCGGGCCGCTGCTCCATGGCAACGACCACCCGTTGGTCTCCCTTCCGCTTTGCGAGCAGGTCCACCTTGTGCCGCACCCCGGACTTTCCCGTTACGTCCGCTCCCAGGTCCACCGCGTACCCTTGCCCTCGGAGTTCCGCGGCAAGCTTCAGCATCGGACTCATGGAGCGGTCCCTTCCCGTGCTATCCAGGGGGAACCCGCAAGACGCCTCCAACCCGCAGTTGGCCGAGGTCCCACGGTTTCATGATCAAATCCCACGGTGTGACCAAGCCTTCGCCGCAGAGGGCCGACCACGCTCCGCTCGCAGGATGGAACTGGCCCGCCAGATCCTCCACGGTCGTGGCCGGGTCCACCTGGAGGGGCGTGCGAGGCTCGACCTCTTCGAGCGTGGAGTCCAGGAGCTTATGCGGAGCCGTCCGGACCGCGTTCAGCACGTCCGGGGAGAAGATGTGGACGAGGATCTCTCGGTCCGACACGAAATCCCCGCTCTTCGAAAGCCGAACCCTACGAACCCTTCGCTTCATCATCTCCCGGAGCGCGGCCTCGATCGTCGTCGACCCCGGCAGGGAGAAGATCTCGGGCGTGGCGATCTCCCGGAGCGTGAGCTCCGTCTGCAATACACCCGTCCGGTAGAGCGGGATCAGATCGGCGAGGCCCATGACCGCGGGAAGGGCGCCCTCCCGATCGATCAGGGCCCAACCAAACTTCTCCTGAGAGAACGTTTCGAGAACCTTCGTGAGCATGAGCGCTTCGCCCGGGATCGAGCGCATCGTCATGGAAGCGTTCTCGCACGGTTCGAAGAGGAGGCGGTACCACTCCTCGGGATCGGTGTGGAGTATCCGGCGAATGAGCGAGTAGCCGGAGAACACTCGATGCCCACGCTCACCCTCGGTCAGGGAAAATGTCGTGCCGTCCTCGGTCAACCGGACGATCGGGAGCACCTCCCTTCGCGGGATATCGAGAACGGTGCCCGCGACCAAGATGGCGGATCCCTCTTCGATGACCGGGAACGGTCTCCGGGCGAGATCGGGAAGGGCATCTTCAACGTGTAGGAATATCGTGCTCGTCATCTCCGTTCGTTCCGGTCGCAATCTGGGCAGGTCCACAGCTGGTTAAGTTCTCGGGGGCCCAGGGCGTGCAGGCGCGCCCACATCCCTGAAGAGAACTCATGGTACTCCTAGATATCGGGTCGATTCTCTCTCCCCGGACCTCGCAAGGACCAAGTATCGTCCCATCCGGGCCCCGAAATCGGATGTAAATCCTCGGATGGACCACATTTTATAATCCGCAGACCCTCGTAAGATTGCCATGTCGGCCCCGCCCGAGGGTCTTGCTCCCGATCCGCCGGAGCTGCCGAAGGATCTCTCGATCGCCATCGTACGCGAAGGAAGGCAACTGGTCAAGGCCGCGGTGGAATTCGATAACGCGCCGGGCCGGCTCGCGGACCTGCTCCAAACCCTTTCTTGCCCTGAGCACACCCTCCTCACTCTCCACCTGGCCACCACGCCGGACCAGAGTACGGCGATCGGGCATCTCTACCTGGAGGTGACGGGCGCGGGAGAGGCCGCCGATGTGGAACGCCGACTCCGAATGAAACCGTACGTCCGGAAGGTCTTCATTCGCATGGGATATGGGGGGATCCTGGTGGACAGCGCCTTCCCGCTGGTCCTCTCCGACAAGGCTCAGGCCATCATCCTAGATGGTCAACAGGCTTCGGAAATGTTTGCGCGCGTGCGGGAGCTGATGGGATCGGGCGGCGCGGTGATCGTCTACGAGCTGGGGAAGGGCTACGGCCGGCCCAGATTCGTAAGGATCATCGGGACTCGCGGGGTCGAGTTCATGGACGCCCATCCGGAGTACGCCCTCCAGATGCTATCGGCGATGGGGTGGGGTAAGCTGACCATGACCGCCATCGACCGGGAGAAAGGGACGGCCACCATAGTCGTAGAGGACGGGTTCGAGTGCAGGGGACAGAAGTCCACTACGCCCCACGGGCAGTTCATTCGAGGGGTCCTGGCCGGCGGTGCCTCGGTGGCCCTCGGTCGCGAGCTCGAATGCGAAGAGCGACGGTGTATCGCAATGGGCGACGAGTTCTGCGAGTACTTCCTTCGGCCGGCGGATCCGCCGGAGTGACCCCCGCACTCCGCCAGCATCCCCCCTCTCGGGGTGGCATCGCGTAGGCGCGCCAAGCTCCAGCGCGCCGCGTCGCGCTTGGGGGAGACGGTCGGGGTTAGCTGGTCCACGAGATTCCGAGGGCGGTTCGAGGTACGGCTCACCTGGCATCGGAACCCACGGCCGGTGCGGTCGTTCGCCTCCGTCTCCAAGAGCCTCCTCTGAAAACCCACCGAGCCCGTTGATCTCATGTGGCCTCCTGATCTGGAAGGCGTTGCTCTGCCCACCGCCCTCGCTCTCTGGGGCCGGCAGCTGGTGCTGCCTCGGCTACGGTCCACGCACTACCGTTGCGAAGCGTTCCTCGTTCTGCCGTTTCTGGACAGTATCGACCATCGGAGATTCCGAGCGACGCGGGGCGTTGCCCACGTTGTGTTCCCGGCGCTGTCCCGAGCACCCGCTACGCCTTTCCAGGGGGGGTCTCGGAGGCTGGTTCGCCCTGGTTCGCAAGGGAGTCCGAGGGGAGAACTACGACCAGGTCGAACGCGAGTACATCGTCATGCCACATGAGGCCCGTCACGGCGTACTCCTTCCCGTGGATCTTCTCCATGGCTCCCCGGAGGAGACCCACGAGGAACTGTCCCTCCTTGGGGGAGTGCTCCTTCCGGTCTCCCCAGGTGCCTTCCCGCACGACGAGGTGGAACGATGCGTCTCCATCCCGAGGTTCCGTCGGTTCGATCGTCACCAGTCCCAAGCCGGCAGCCTGGCTGGCCAGGCACAGGTTCTCGCGGAACAGCGCCCGGTCGGAATCGGGGACCCGGTCCCGGAATCGGACCGCCAGGGACTTCCCGGCGCTCAGTCCCTCCTCGTGCAGCAATGCACTCCCCGCCGTACCGTACCGCTCGCACATCATCTCCGCCAAGGAGATCCACCATTCAGTCGGAAAGATCATGGCACGATAGGTACCGTCGACCGTTGGGGGAAACGCCAGTTCCTCGAGGTAGCGCCGATTCTTCGGCGCCATCTTCACCTCGAGGACGTCCGCCTCGTGCAGCAGTTCTTCCAGGAGATCCTCGGCCTTGACCGTCGCGTGCGCAAGCTCCACATAGAAGAGGATTTCCCCGATGCTCCGGTCCTCCGATACGGTGGAGTGGGAGCCCAGGATGTCGACGTTCCTCCGGCCAAACGCTCCGGAGATCCGCCCGAGAACGGAGGGGTGCGACCGCGCTCGGACGTAGAACTCGTAGACGTCGTTGCCGCGGGGAGCGGCGGCGCCGATCGATCTGGGCCGCAACGGCAAGCGCTCCGTGTGGTCTTTCCCCGCCGGTCCGCGCTCCTCGGACACGGGTGGAGGTCCTTCCGCACGCTGAGAACGACGCGCGGTCCCGGTCCGAGATGCCGGCTTTCGGGCCGGGCTCGAAGGCGAGGAGAGCGGGGGCTTTGTCGACGAAAGCTCCGCCATGCTAGACTCGTGGTGGGAGTGCCCTATTTAAGAAGTTGCACAGGATTCGGAAGGTCTGCCCCGAGATGGGGGGGCCGCCCGCTGCGAGACGCTCGCAGGACCCTTCTTCGCCGGGGGCGTCGAGGTCGGCTCCGCGATGTTCGAGGTCGAGAACTCCGTCCGCACACGGCGGGCGGGAAGCCGAGGCCTCTTTTCCGCGTGAATCGGAGAGTCCGACTCGTGCGGCCACCTCGTTCGTTGGTCCCGGGTTCGCAGAGACGATAGAGGCGCAGGAATACGTTCCGCCCGGAACCGCGATCGTCCGCGAAACCTCCGTCGTGGCATCGGGCGTTTGCAGGTCAAGTGGAGTCAAGGGCCGCTTTAACCACCAGCGCGACCAATCTGCTAGTGCCAGTCGAACACATCCAAGAGCGCCAAGGGAGAGAATCGGAAGTTCATGACGTCACGAACCGAAGCGGCATGGCTCGCCGTCGCCGTGTCGCTCCTCATGGTGGGCTCCATCGCGCTCGCTCCCGTAGGGTTCGTGGCGGCGCCTCCCGCATCACCCGGCGGTGCGAGCACACCCGCTGCATCGCTCCCGATCTCCTCGGGGACGGCGATCGCATCAGCGACCCCGATCTTTTCGGTATCGGTCGGTGGGTCGAGCAGCGTTGTAGAGATCCCATCGATCGGCGTTCGGGCTCCCTTTAGCCCGCCCCCGCCGACGGCAGGCGGGACCTTCGTGCTCTCGCCAACGACGGTGGGTCCCGGGAATATCGTGACGGTCTCCGGGACGGGCTGGGCGTCTGGTGACACATCGGTAACGATTAGCGGGACTCCGGTGGGGGCTGTCACGGGCTGCACGGTCTCCTCCGGGACAATCGGGTCCTGCACGTTCGTGACGAACGCGGGGCCGGGTACCTTCACGATCAATGCGACAGGAGTCGGGGGGGGTGACGTTAACAGCGCCCAGTTGACGGTGGTCGCGACGTGCCTACAATACCCCGTTCCCCTCGGTACGGCCTCGACCTACGCAGTTCTAGCCAATACCACGGTTACTAACACCGGGAACACAGTCCTCACCGGGAATCTCGGGATCTACCCCGGTACCTCGAGCTCGATAACGGGTTTTCCTCCGGGAACTTTCACCGGGACGGAGAACGCGGGCAACGCGACGGCCCAAACGGCTCAGGCGAATGCGACGACCGCCTTCGACAATGCGGCGGTCTCTGACCGTGGCGGCTGCACGCCTGTTACCATAAGCAGCCTCAGCGGGACGTTGACCCCAGGACTCTATGCATCCGGTAGCTCGATGGCTGTCACGGGCACCCTCACGTTGAGTGGTCTCGGTGTCTTTGTGTTCCAGATGCCCAGCAGCACGCTCACCACCACGACGTTCAACGTTGTTCTGGCGAACGGCGCGATCGCGGCCGACATCTTCTGGGAGGTCGGCAGTTCGGCC
>JABEUK010000203.1 GCA_013044425.1 Thermoplasmata archaeon
ACGGTGTACAGCCCGACCGAGGTCGCCAGCATCTTTTGGCTCCCCCGCTCCGCCCTGGAACGATCGGAGCGTGTATCGAGACCGACCGACCGCGGCACGATGGAGGTTCCCGCGGTGGTGTATGCGGATCATGTCCTCTGGGGCTTCACCCTCCGGCTCTTGCTCAAGTTCTTCGGGTACCCGGACGACCCCGAGGGCGATCGTGCCGTTCACGAGTCCTCCGGCGTTCCCGATCTGAGCGGTGCCCGCCGAACGGGGTAGCCACTCCGGGCACCGCCGCCCTCCGTGCCGAAGGCTCCCGGGAACTTGCACGCGCGGCGGGAGGCCGATTCGACCTCGGCGATGTCGGGGGCGCAACCCCGAGTGGAGCGGGCAGGGCCCGAAGCAGCCCGCGCGATGTCCCGGGTGCGGCTAATGGGGCCGGCTCGACCTCGGGGCCGGAGAGGTTGGCTGACGGCGGAGCCAGGGACCGCGGAGAGCGATCGCCGCTCGTTCATGCGCTCGCTCCTTGGAGTCGTAGCGCCGCCCCGCTCTTCCTGCGAGTTCGGGGGTCCGGAGCGAGTCAGGCAGTTTAAATACATTTAAATAACGGCCTAAATACTTCAAGCTCGAAACCATGGTCAAGATTCGTATCGAGAACGTGGTCGCATCGACCTCGTTGGGTGATGAGCTCGACCTCCAATCAATCGCCCTCGGCCTGGACGGCGCGGAGTACGAGCCGGAGCAGTTTCCGGGCCTGATCTACCGGCTCAAGCAGCCCAAGACGGCGATCCTATTGTTCCGCTCCGGGAAGGTAGTTTGCACCGGCGCGAAGAGCATGAAGGAGGTCGAGGACTCGATCCACACCGTGGCCGCGCAGATCAAGAAGGGCGGCCAGAAGATCACCATGAAGCCCAAGATCGCCGTTCAGAACATCGTCGCGAGCTCCGATCTGGAGAGCGAGATCAACCTCAACGCGATCGCCGTCACCCTCGGTCTCGACCGAGTCGAGTACGAGCCCGAGCAGTTCCCCGGGTTGGTCTGCCGGATCCAGGACCCGCGCGTCGTCGTGCTCCTCTTTGGAAGCGGCAAGCTAGTCTGCACCGGGGCGCGCAAGCCTTCCGATGTCGAAGTCGCGGTCAAGAAGATCACCAAGGAGCTCCAAGGCGCCGGCCTCCTGCGCTAGGAGACCCTCGGGGACCCGGGACGGGCGCCGTGCCGTTCCCCTCCGATCTTCCGGTCGTGGATCATCACTGTCATCTGTCGCCGACCGGAGAAGGGGTTGCGGCCGCGCGCCGATTCCGCTCCGCCGGTGGCACCCATCTCTTCCTCGCCACGCAGAACTACACCGGCCGACCTCCGAGCTCGATCGCGGAGTACGCGGAGCAGTTCGAGGTCACGGAGCGCCTGGGCCGTCAGATCCAGGACGAGGTCGGAGTGGTGGTCTACTCCGTCGTCGCTCCGTACCCGATCGATCTCGTTCACGTTTCCTCGTCGATCGGCCTACCGGCCGCGCTCGATCTGCAACGATCCGCGCTCGATCTCGCTGGACGCTGGGTCCGCGAGCACCGCGCGGTGGCCATCGGAGAGGTCGGGCGTCCTCACTTTGAGGTCGATGCGGCAACACGCGCGGCGTGCGACGAGGTGTTCCGTCACGCGCTCGCGGTCGCCCGGGACTCCGACTGTCCGGCCGTGGTCCACTGCGAGGATCTCGATGCGGGCGGCTACCGCGCGATCGCCGAGCTCGGCCGAGCCGCCGGCCTTCCCGCGCACCGCTTGATCAAGCACTACGCCCGCCACTACGTCGCCGAATCGGATCGGGCCGGGATCGCCCCGTCCTTCCTCGCGCGGCGCGAGCTGGTCGACCGTGCCCTCGCGGACCCCGGCCCTTGGTTCCTCGAGACCGATTTCCTGGACGACCCCGCTCGTCCCGGCGCCGTGCTCGATCTCGCGACGGTCCCGAGGAGAGCGCGCGCCATCGCCGAGCGCTCGAGCGGGGCGGTGGAGCAGCTGCGGGTCCCGTTCGTCGACGCGATCCGACAGGTGTACGGGTGGGCTCCCGAGATCGGGAAGGGTGCACGCCCATGAAGCGCCACGCACCGGGCCGAGCGTGGTACGTCGCGTTCGAAGGGATCGACGGAGCCGGGAAATCCACGGTGGTCCGCCGCGTGGCCTCGCGCTTGCGCCGAGAGGGCCTGCGCGTGTCGACCCGCCGGGAGCCCGCATCCGCCGAGCTCAACCGGAAGGCCCAGGCCGCGAGCGTACAGGATCCGTGGACCGGCGGCGTGTACTTCACGCTCGACCGCTACCTCGCCCGCGCGGAGCTCGAACGCGATCTGCGCACCGCGTCCGTCGTGCTCACCGATCGCTCCTACTGGTCGACCCTCGCCTACCAGGGAAGCGCCCTCGCTCCCGAGCGGCAACGAAGGCTGGTCGGGCTCCAAGTCCACGCCACGATCGAGCCCGACCAGGTGATCCTGATCGACCTCGATCCGGCCGAGGCGATGCGTCGGGTCGGGTCCCGCGCTTCGGCAAAGAGCCCTCTCGAGCGGCGGCGGACCCTGGAGCGTGTCGCGCGCGCCTACCGTCGATTCGCGCGTCGGAACGGCTGGCTCGTGCTCGATGCTCGAAGTCCGGTGCGGGAGGTCGCGGACGCGGCCGCGGGTTCGATCCGCGAGCAGCTCGGAGCTCGGCGCCGGACCCGGCCGCGGCGTCGAAGGTGATATCCTCCCCCAGATGCCTCGCCCCTCGCCAGGGAGGAAGACGTGGGCACGATCCTCGTTCGGGAGGAGACCCTCGAACCGACGTTCCTTCCACCGAAGCTGCCCCACCGCACCGCCGAACTCGCGCTGCTCACCCGCCGGTACCGGGAGGCGCTCTCGAAGGGAGTTCCGTTCCACCTCCTGCTGACCGGAGGCGTCGGGAGCGGTAAGACCGCTCTCGCCAAGCGACTCGCGACGGACCTCGAGCGGCTCGGCCGCATCGGACCCGCCCCGGTCAAGGCGGTCTACATCAACGCCTGGCGACGGGCCAGCGATCGGACGATCGTGCTCGATCTGTTACGCGCGGTCGACGTCTCCCTACCGGATCGAGGGTACGGACTACCGGAGATGCTCGACGTCTTCGAGCAGGGGATCCGTCGCCACCCTCGGCACCACCTCGTCATCCTGGACGAAGCGAGCGCGCTCGTCCGGCAGGAGACGAAGCTCGTCTACCTCCTCTCCCGCTCCGGAGAGGTCGGCCTCGGGTCGATCTCGCTGCTCCTGATCGCAACGGAGGACCTGCTCCCGTATCTCGACCCGGCGAGCCGGTCGAGCTTCGGGGTCACGCACCGCATGGCGCTCGCCCCGTACGACCGGGCCGCGCTGACCGACATCCTCGAGGCGCGCGCCGAGGTCGCGCTCGCTCCGGCGAGCTACACCGACGAAACGCTGGAGCAGATCGCGCGCATCGCGGCGCCCAACGGGGACGCTCGGTTCGCGATCGAGCTCCTCTCAAGCGCAGCCCATGTGGCCGAAGAGGCCGGGCATCGGGCGATCTCCGCCGAGGACATCCGCGCCGCGAAAGGGTCGATCTATTCGACCGTCACGGAGACGCAACTCGAGGGCCTATCGGTCAACGCGCTCACGGTGCTGCTCGCCCTGACGCGCACCCTCAAGGGCAAGGGATCCTCGGTTCCCAGCCAGAAGTTGCGCTCCGCTCACTCCGCCTTGCTGGAGGAGTTCGAGGAGGACCCGATCAGCCGCACGACGTTCTGGCGCACCCTCAAGGAGCTCGAGCGCGACGGCCTCGTCACGCTCGATACGGGCCCGTCCGGGGCATCCTCGAGCGTGGCGATGGACGAGCTTCCCGCGAGCTATCTCGGGACGCTGATCGAAGAGCGGCTCGGCCACGGCCGGGCTCGCAAAGCCTAAACCCGATATCCCGGTTCGACGCGTCGTGTCCTCTCCCGCGTCGCCGACATCCTCGGGAACGGGTCCCGAGCCTCGACTGCCGAGATGGATCCGCACTCGCCCTCCCCAGGGGGCCCTGTATGGGGAATTGCGCTCCACCGTGGAGGAGCTTCGGCTCGGAACGGTCTGCCGGGAGGCGAGGTGCCCCAACCTCTCGGAGTGCTGGTCGGCCGGCACGGCGACGCTCATGCTGCTCGGGACGGACTGCACGCGACGCTGCGGCTTCTGTGCGGTCAGGACCCACTGGCCCCGCGGCGCGGTCGACCGGAGCGAACCCGCGCGCGTGGCCGAAGCCGTCGAGCGCACCGGGCTGCGCTATGTCGTGCTCACCCAGGTCTGCCGGGACGATCTCGAGGACGGAGGAGCCGAGGTGCTCGTCGACACCGTCCGCCAGATCCGCCAGCGTGCGCCCTCCGCCCGGGTCGAGCTCCTCATCGGCGACCTCGCCGGCCGGGAGGAGTCGCTCGCAAAACTGTTCGAGGATCCCCCGGACGTCCTCGCGCACAACATCGAGACCGTCCGGGAGCTCTCCCGCGCCATCCGCGATCCCCGAGCCAGCTACGAGCGCTCGCTCGAGGTCCTCCGGCGCGCGCGCGCGATCGGACCCGCCTCGCTGGTCACCAAGAGCTCGATCATGCTGGGGCTCGGAGAGAGCGAGGACGCGCTCGTGCGCACGATGCGCGATCTCCGAGCCGCGGAGGTCGATCTACTGACGCTCGGGCAGTACCTCCGACCGGGCCCGGAGCACGTCCCCGTGGCCCGGTACGTCCCCCCCGAGGAATTCGACCGGTACCGCGCCCAGGGACTCCGCAACGGTTTCGCGGGCGTCGAGGCAGGCCCGCTCGTGCGAAGCTCCTACCATGCGGAAGAGCTATACCGGCGCGCGCTCGCACGGCGGGGGACGTGAGCCATGGCGAAGAAGGTCCGCGGAAAGCCCGGCACGGCCGACGAGGAGCCGCCGTTCGAGTTCCCGGTGTTCGACGATCGCGCGTTCCTGAACCACGAGTACGAGATCACCCGCGGGATGCTCATCGCCGGGGGCGTCGCCCTCCTGCTCGGGATCATCTCCTGGGCGATCGATACCGCCTCGCTGCCGTGGGAGCTCCCGCCGGTCCTCGCGCTGATCGTCCTCCTCGCCCTGTACTCGCTGGTCACGAGGCTCCACCCGCGTGCTCGCATCTACACCAAGGGCGAGTGGGCCACGCTGTACGCGGTCGTCTTCTTTGGATGGCTCGCGAGCTGGTTCTTGCTGCTGGACACGATCCGCGCGTTCTAGCGCGGGCCGAGCCACGGTAGCCGCTTCCCCAGAAGATCGACGAGCGCCCTATCGAGCTCGAGGCTCTCGGGCTGATCGGCCAGTCCACGGATCTGAGTGCGTTCGGCCGCCGCCGGGCTGATGTCCTTCCCGAGCGAGAGCCGAGGGATGGCGACGGCGAGCACGGCCTCGAGGTCGCGCTCGGTGCGCCGGACCTCGATGCCGAGCCGGCCGTCCTCGCGAACGTAAGGCCCTTGGGAAACGGGAGCGCCCGGAGCGGTCCACTTCTCGAGGAAGGAGCCGACCCGGTCGAGGCCCGCCGGGGGGCCGTCCTGCACTCGGACCGCGCTGAGCCGCCCGTGCGCCACTTCGACCAGCACGAGGAGCGCGGCGGAGCCGGCCGCGCATGCGGAACCGACGACCTCGAACCCGGCGCGGGCCGCTTCCTCAGCGATCGCGCGCTCCGCCTTGCGGAGCTGGGGGTACAGCGTATCATCTACGAGCGCCGGGCGCGGCATTTCCACCACCGATACGTGCGTGGCCCGTCGGGCGACGCGCTCGAGCGCGTCGGCACGGGAAAGGTGGCGCGGCTTGGGCAGTTCGAACCACTCTTCCGAGGGGTGCTCTAGGTACGCCGCCGCCCCGAGGATGAACAGCGCGAGGTTGCGCGGGGAGAGCGCGCTCGCGACGTTCCGGTTCGGATCGACCGCATCCGGAAGGATGAGCGCGACGTCGGGAGGGAGCCGCGGAGGCTCCTTCCCCGGCGGGCAGAGGCGGACCGGGAGGCGCCAGCTCCGAGCGGCCTCGAGGAGCGCGTGCAGCGTCCCGAACTGGAGGAGGACGAGCTCGACCAAGTAGCCGGAGAACCCCTCGGTCCGGGCCTCCGAGCCGTAGATCCCGAGCGAGCGCAGGAACAGCTTCGCGAGCCGAACCTCCGCGACGTTGGCGGGCGTCTGGTGGGCGCGGAGGTGCTCGTCGTGGAACGGCGTCCGGTCGACCGCCGTGAGGGGTTTCGACGGATCGCCGATGGCGTAGCCGGGGACCACGTCGACGGTGTAGCCCTGGAACGTTCCCCGGAGGTACGGGTGTTCGGCGTACTTGCGCTCGGGCTTCGTGAGGATCGCCTCGGCCAGCGCGAGGCCCTCGGTCTCGAGCTGAGCCCGGGGAAGCTCGGGCGGGAAGAGGAGGAAGAAGTCGATGTCCAGCCGGTCCCGCAAGAACGTCCCCCGCGCGGCGCTCCCCGCGACCAGGGCCCGCGTGAGCGGGCTCTTCCGGGCCTCCGCCGCGAGCTGGACGGCGCGGACGAGATCGGCCCGCACGCGAGCGACGCGGGCGAGTTCCTCCGGAGAGGGAGTGATCCGCTCCCGAACCCGCGTCTCGATCCGCTGCGCCGCCGCCGCGGGACTCTCTCGGGACCGGCCGGCGGGCATGACGGACACGGGGAGCCTCCGCGCACTTGAAAGCTTGGTCGCACGGGGCCGGAGCGGGGTAGCGTTATCGGCGGGCGGCGCGATATCATCACGGGGTCCCCGATCGATGGCTCATCTCGCCACGCTCTTCGAACCGCTCCCGGCTCGCAAGGTCCGCTGCACGGCGTGCGCGCGCTACTGCGTGATCCCCGAAGGATCGCACGGGTTCTGTTTCGTCCGCAAGAACGAGGCGGGACGCCTCGTCCTCCTCTCGTACGGGCGGGCCGCCGCGGTCCAGGTCGATCCCATCGAGAAGAAGCCGCTCTCGCACTACCGGCCCGGCACGCGGGTCCTCGGGATCGGCACCGCCGGCTGCAACTGGCGCTGCCAGTACTGCCAGAACGCCGAGATCTCTCAGGAGCGCGACATCGTCGGCCGCGGGCTCTCCCCGCCCGAGGCGGTCAAGCTCGCCGAGCGCTTCGACTGCCAAGGGATCACGTTCACGTACAACGAGCCCACGATCTTCATCGAGTACGCCCTCGACATCGTGCGCGCGGCTCGGCAGGTCGGACTGTTCGCGAACTTCGTCACGAACGGCTACATGTCCCCCGAAGCCGTACGCGCGATCGGGCCCCACCTGGACGCGGTGAGCGTCGACTTCAAGGCCAGCGGGGAGGCCGGCTTCATGCGCAAGTACGTCGCCGCGAAGGGCGACGAGCCGATCTTGGAGACGATGGAGGGCCTCGCGCGTCATGGGGTCCACGTCGAGGTGACCAACCTCATCGTGCCCCGGGTGGGCGATTCGCCCGAGGCGCTGCGTCGGCTCGCCCGCGAAGTCCGCGACCGGGTCGGCCCCGACACCCCGTTCCATCTGCT
Organism: Thermoplasmata archaeon; assembly: GCA_013044425.1. Lineage (GTDB taxonomy): Archaea > Thermoplasmatota > Thermoplasmata > Lutacidiplasmatales > UBA184 > Lutacidiplasma. The sequence continues at coordinate 7,473 of JABEUK010000203.1, forward strand.
GCGCTTCCACCCCGACTACAAGATGATGGACCTCCCCAGCACTCCGGTGGCGACCCTGGAGGCCTTGCACGCCGTCGCGGTGGAAGAAGGGCTGCGCTACGTGTACCTGGGCAACCTGTGGGGACACCCTCTGGAACACACCTACTGCCCTCGCTGCCATGCCATCGCCGTAGAACGGTACGGATCCACGATCAAGAGCTGGAACCTCGATGCGGAGAATCGGTGCCAGGCCTGCGGGGAAGCGATCCCAATAGTCGGCCGACCGCCCGACGATTACGTGCCGACGTTCGCCATGGCGGTCGTCATCTAGGCACCGTCGGGACCCGACCGAGGAGCCATGCGCACAGCGCCGCGCCGACGAGCGATCCCACGATGGCGAAGACCACGATGAGTTGGATTCCTTGGAATAGACTCGCGTTCGCGATCGGATAGAACGCCGCCCGCAGGACGTCCGAAGGCAGGAGCGATGCCGCGTAGGAGAACGACCCGGTCGTGACGTACGGGGCGAGCGTCGGGCCGTAGGCGGCGAGGGGGGTTCCCGAGACGCGCCCGAGGAACCCGGTCGTCACCGTCTGCGAGAACAACACCTCGAAGAGCGCGAAGAAGACGGAGAAGCTGAGCCCGCGCAGCGTGAAGTTCATCCCGGCGGCGCTCCCTTCGTGCCCCGGCTTCGCCGCTCCCGCCGAGATCCGAGTCGATTCCGCCTGGTAGAGCCCGGTGCCGCCGCCGATCAGCACGAAGGCACCGAGGAAGGCGGTCCATGGGTCGCCCGATCCGACGAAGAGCAGCCAGACCCCTCCGAGCGCGACGACCACCATCGCGGAAGCAAACAACGTCCGGCTCGTGACGCGCGTCGCGAGGCGGCCCCCGACGATCTCGGTGACGAAGAACGACGCGGCGAGCGGGAGCAGGATGAGCCCGGTGACGAGGGCCGAGTAGCCGTTGACCGCCTCGAAGTATATGGGGAAGTACAGGAAGATGATCCAGTAGCTGCTATCGAGCACGATCGCGGCGACGAATCCCGCGAGGAACGGCCGCGCCCGGAACAGGCCCAGGTCGAATATCGGATCCCGACGGCGGGCCTCGATCGCCCAAAAAACAACGAACAGCCCTCCCGAGGCGGTCACGAGCGCGATGCCGGCGGGATCGGTCGCGGAGGAGTTCCCGAGATCGCCCGCGCCGAGGACGAGGGCGAGCACGCCCGCGGCGAGCGTCGCCGCTCCCGCATAGTCGAACCCCTCGGCCGCCGGTTCTCGGGACTCGCCGACGGCGGAGAGGGTC
>JABEUK010000204.1 GCA_013044425.1 Thermoplasmata archaeon
CCACGGCCCGCGGCGGCGCGAGAGCCCGGGAGGTGGGGCGAGCGGGGGGCCGGACATGGGTGCTCGGCGATAGGTACGGGGGTCACGAAAAAAGTGGACCCCCGCCCGAGAACTGCCGGAGCGTCCCTCGGTTTAAGAGCCGGGCCCCAGGTCGGGATAGGCGGGGAATGAGATGACGGGCACGTCGAGCATTCTCATCGGCCTCGAGATCCTTACGCTCGTGGTCGGTCTCGGGCTCGCGGCGGGCTGGGACGCCCGGTCGCGGGAGGTGCCGGATCGGCTCTGGCAGATCGCCGGCCTCATCGGTGGCGCGATCGGGGCGGGCCTCGCGGCCGGCTCGGGGCTCGGTCCCGTCCTCCTGTGGCTCCTCGTGGCCGGCTTCGCGCTCCAGCACCTCTTCCCCTGGGATGAGCGATGGGGCGGCGGTTCGAGTCGGCTGCCCGAGCGGTTCGAGCTCATCCTGTACGTCGGAACCGGTGTCGTCTTGTTCGTGGCGGGCTGGGCATACGGAGTCGGTGCGAGCGGCGTCCCGGTCGCTGCGATCGCGGTGTACGCGACCGTGCTGCTGGCGCGAGCTCTGTTCGAGGCGCGAGTCCTCTATGGCGGAGCGGATGCGAAGGCGGTGATCGCGGTCGCGGTGCTTCTCCCGCTCTGGTCGGTGCCCCTTCTGTCGCAGACGACGACCCTGACCGTCCTGTTGCAGGCGACTCCGTTCGCACTGACCGCCCTCATCAACGGGGCGCTGCTCGCGCTCGTCGTACCGATATGGCTGGCGATCCGCAACGCCCGCCGCGGGGAGTTCACCTTCGCGAGAGGCTTCCTCGGAACGTCGATCCCGACCGACGAGCTGCCCCTACGCTTTGTCTGGCTTCACGAGCCGAAGCTCGAGGGATCGACGCCTCCCATGGAACTCGAAACCGCGGCCGAAGATCTCCAGCTGCGGGTCCAACAGGCCGCAGAGCTCCGCGCGCGCGGGATCGGACGAGTGTGGGTCACCCCCCAGATCCCCCTCGTCCTGTTCTTCGCGCTCGGAGCCGTGCTCGCCCTCCTGCTCGGCAACCTCCTCCTCGATCTGGCCGCGCGTCTGTGAACCTACCCGAACTGGGGGCGGCAAGCCCTTTTTATGGGGGGACACTCCCACGCCCAGGAGTCGAACGCATGGTCCGTCAGGCGAAGCAGCCTCCGATCCGGGTCCTGATCGCCAAGCCGGGGTTGGACGGGCACGACCGAGGGGCCAAGATCGTCGCCCGGGCCCTGCGGGACGCCGGCATGGAAGTGATCTACGCGGGGCTCCGGCAGACCCCGGAGGCGATCGTTCAGGCCGCGATCGAGGAGGATGTCGAGCTAGTGGGCGTCTCGATCCTGTCCGGGGCGCACATGGCGCTCATCCCTCGGATCGTTCGACTCCTGAAGAAGGAGAAGGCCGGCGACATCCCCGTATTCGCCGGGGGGATCATTCCGGACGAGGACGCCCGCCGGCTGAAAAAGCTCGGAGTCCGGGCGATCTTCGGACCCGGTGCGTCGCTGGAAGAGATCGTGACGACGGCGCGCAGGCTCGCCGGCCGTTCGACATGAACGGCGCGGCACGGCTTCCGAAGGCCGCCCAGGACGTTCGCCGCGGGGACCGTCGAGCCCTCGCCCGACTGATCACGGCGGTGGAGAATGGCGACCGAAGCGCCGAGCCGGCGCTCCGCGCGCTGTATCCGTTCACTGGCCGCGCTCAGGTCATCGGTATCACCGGCCCGCTCGGCGTCGGGAAATCCTCGCTGATCAACGAGCTCATCGCGCATCTGCGGGGTCTCGGCCGGACGGTGGCGGTGCTCGCGGTCGATCCTTCGAGCCCGTTCTCGGGGGGGTCGGTCCTCGGGGACCGGGTCCGTCTCGATCGCGCACCGGAGGATTCCGGGATCTTCATCCGCTCGATGGCGAGCCGCGGACATTCCGGGGGGGTCGCGATTGCGACCCGCGCGAGCGTGCGCCTTCTCGAAGCGGCGGGCTTCGAGATCGTCCTCGTGGAAACCGTCGGGAGCGGCCAGGTCGACGTGGAGATACGGGACGTCGCGACCACGAGCGTGGTCGTGCTCGTCCCGCACCTGGGGGACGAGGTCCAGACCTTGAAGGCCGGCCTCTTCGAGATCGCGGATGTCTTCTGCGTGAACAAGTCCGATCTCCCCGGGGCGGAACGCGCCGAGAAGCAGCTTACGGACCTCGCCGGGACCGGCCGGCCCCGGGACGGGTGGACGGCTCGCATCGTCGCGACCTCGACCTCGCCGCCCCGCGGGATCGACCAGCTCTGGGAGGCGATCGCCGCCCACGAAGCGTACCTCGATGCCGGGGGACGCCGGAGCGAGGAGGAACGCCGCCGTCTCGCGAAGGAGATCGCCGGCCGGGTGCGCGACCGGGTCGGGGAACGGATCCTCGCGGATGCGGCTCTGCGCGGGCTGGTCGATCGGGTGCTCGCGCGCACGCTCGATCCCGAAACCGCGGCCCGCAAACTGTACGCCGAGCGCTTCCCGCCCCGC
>JABEUK010000205.1 GCA_013044425.1 Thermoplasmata archaeon
GGCCTTTATCGGAGAGTTCGGGAACCACCGCGAGGGTCTGGCGATCGACCGACTGGAGCCGGCCGGGATCTATTATGGCTCGACCGGGGGCCAAGTGATCTACACTCCCGATGCGGGGCGTAGCTGGTCGGCCATTCCGTTCCAGTTCCCCAAGATCCATTCGGTCTCGGTCAGCGTCCCCGGCGGGTAGACCGGACGGGTGACCCTAGGCGGGAGGGGCCGGCTGCTGCTGGGTCATGCAGTGGATCGTGCCCAACCCCCAGATGAAATCTCGGCAGTGGATCCCTACGACCGCTCGGCCGGGGAAAGCCCCCTCGAGGATCTCCAAGGCGCGCCGATCGTTGGGATCGTTGAACGTGGGCATCAGGACGAGTTGATTCGCGATGTAGAAGTTCGCGTAACTGGCCGGTAGGCGCTGGCCGTGAAAGGAAACCGGCGCGGGCATCGGTAGCTCGACGATGTGGTACGGGCCACCGTTCGGGGTACGCGCCGCGTGCAGTCGCTCGAGGTTCTCGGCCAGGGCCGCGTGGTTCGGATCCCGCGCGCGAGGCTCCACGGCGGCCACGATCGTGGACTCTCCGACGAATCGAGCGACATCGTCGACGTGCCCGTGGGTGTCGTCCCCGACGATCCCGCGTCCGAGCCAGAGCACCCGCTCGATACCGAGGTACTCGCCCAGGACGCCCTCCAGTTCCTCTCGCCGAACGCCGGGGTTCCGAGCCTGGACATCACTCAGGAGGCATTCCTCGGTCGTCATCAGTGTGCCCGACCCGTTGACGTCGATGCTGCCTCCTTCCAACACGATCCGCCGGTCGAGGTGCACCGGCAACCACTCCGGGATCTTGAGGTCCTGAGCGATGTGGTCCGGCAGCTGGTCGTCGAGCTGCCAGTCGTCGTACTTGGCCCACGCGTTGAACTTCCAATTGGTCAGTCCGAGCGGGGGGCCGGGAAGGCTCGGGTCGATACGCTGCACGAAGATCGGACCGGAGTCGCGCGTCCACACGCGGTTGGTGGGCCAATGGTGAAAGTATACCCGGGCCGTAGAGGCTCCCGCATGCCGGAGCGCGCGCCGTGCGGTGCGCTCCATGGCGGCGTCGTCCACGACGATCTCGACGTCCTCGACCTCGGCCAGGTGGCGAACGATGTCGGCATAGACCCAGGGGATGGGAGAGAACTTGCCGGGCCAGTCCTCCGGGTTGTGGGGCCATGCGATCCAGGTGGCTCGATGCGGAGACCATTCCGCGGGCATCCGATACCCTGGCGCGCGGGGCGTGCCGACGAGGACGGTCGCGTCGGCGGACATGGATCACGGACCGTCGAGGAAGCGCCGGGAGATCGGCCCGTACGCATCGATCCGGCGATCGCGCAGGAACGGCCAGTGCTGCCGGGTCTTCTCCACGAGAGCGAGGTCCAGGTCCGCGTAGAGGATCTCCTCCCGGTCGTGCGTCGCCTGCGCGATTACGCGCCCGAACGGGTCGGCAACGAACGATCCTCCCCAGAACTCGATCCCGGGGCCGTCGACCCGGTCCCCGCGGACGTCTCCATGCTCGGAGCCCACGCGGTTCGCCACGGCAACGTAGACCCCGTTCGCGATCGCGTGGGCCCTCTGGATCGTCTGCCAGGCGTCGTGTTGAGCGGTCCCGAACTCTTCTTTCTCGCCCGGGTGCCAGCCGATCGCGGTGGGATAGAACAACACCTCGGCTCCGAGCAGCGCCGTGATCCGAGCCGCCTCCGGGTACCACTGGTCCCAACAGATGAGGACCCCGATCGGTGCAGCATCCAAGCGGAACGTCCGGAAGCCGAGGTCGCCGGGGGTGAAGTAGAACTTCTCGTAGTAGAGCGGGTCGTCCGGGATGTGCATCTTGCGGTAGATGCCCGCGAGCGAGCCGTCCCGATCCAGTACAGCGGCCGTGTTGTGATAGATGCCCGAGGTGCGGCGTTCGAAGAGAGGCGCCACCAGCGCGACGTTCTCCTCGCGGGCGACCGCGGCGAGACGTTCCAGCGTGGGGCCGGGGATCGGTTCGGCGAGATCGAACATCGCGTGGTCCTCCCTCTGACAGAAGTACTGCGCGAAGAACAGCTCCGAGAGCGAGACGAGCTGGGCTCGGTTCTTCGCCGCCTCTCGGATCCGGCCGATCGCCTTCTCCACGTTCGCGGACGGGTCCGGTGAGCAGGACATCTGGACCAGGGCGATCCGGAGGTTCTTTGCCGCGTGAGCCGCCATCGGTTTCCTTCCCGGCTTCGCAAGCCGAGCGACGGACCGCTCGTGACCTCATTTAGGTTGTCTCGCCGGGTCGAGCCCGCCACTCCGGACCCGACCGAGTTGGTAAAGCCCGACGCGAGTACCCCCCAGCCGATGATGGGAGACGGGTCGGCTATCGGAGTGGTGACGGGCCTCTTCCGCAAGGGTGAGGTCAGAGAGGAGCGGGGCCTGCCCAAGCCGGCCAGCGAGGAGATCGAGGTCGACGCCGCCGGAGTCGTCGGGGATTTCAACCGGTACCGGCACGAGAACCTCCACGACGACCCCGACAGCGCGCTCTTGCTCCTGCCCGAGGAGATCCTCGCGCAACTACGGGCCGAAGGCTGGCCGGTCCGCCCGGGCGACCTCGGGGAGAACGTGAGCTGTCGGGGGGTCCCGTACGACCTGCTGCAACCCGGTTCCCGGGTGACGATCGGTGCGGTGGGGGCCGGGATCACCCGTCCATGCGATCCGTGCTCGAACCTCTATGTGCTCCCGTACGTCGGCGAAGAGCGCGGGCCGGAATTCATGAAAACTCTGTTCCACCGCCGTGGGTGGTATGCCCGCGTCCTGGCACCAGGACACGTACGTCTCGGAGATCCCATCGTGCTGGGCTGACCCGGCCGTCCGAGCTCGCCCCGTCAGCGAGGGGAACCCCGTCTCGCGCGCGTTGCCTTCTGCGCGGGGCGTTGGCGCTTCCACGCGGCCCGGGCGGCGGGGTCGATCCAGTACCGCATTTCCCAGCGGCGTTCGAATCCGAGCCGGGCGTACACGGATCGCCCCTCGGGCGACGCGTGGAGGACCACCTGCCAATGGCCCCGCCGCTTCGCGTCCTCGATCAGTGCCCGTGCGATCCGGCTCGCCAGTCCGTGGCCCCGGTGCTCCGGAACCGTGAACATCGATAGGATGTACGGCGCCACATCGCGCCGTGCGTTCTCCGGACGGGGCTGCTCGGGCTGGTACCAGATGCAACCGCTTCCGACGGCCTCGCCGCGCCGGGTTTCTGCGATCTGCCCGACCAGCTCTCCA
>JABEUK010000022.1 GCA_013044425.1 Thermoplasmata archaeon
GCCCCGGTGCCGAGCGTGATCGGTTGGCCCACGATGATGTTCTCCGCGACGCCCCGCAACTCGTCCGTCTCACCGGTGATCGCCGCGTGCAACAGGTGCGCCGCCGTGATCTCGAAGGCCGCACGAGCAAGCACGCTCGTCTTCTTGCCCGAGATCCCGTGCCGGCCGATCGCGCGGATGTCGCCTTCGTTGGTCATCATGTCGCTCACGAGCATCAGGTGGCGCACGTCGACGCCGAGCCCCTGCTCGCCGAGCGTGCGGCTCGCTTCATGGATGAGGGCCGTCCGGGCGGCCTCGACGCCGAACACCCGGTAGATCTCGAAGACCGAGTTGGTGGTCGTGCGCGCGGCGTCCACTCCGGGAATCTCGAGCACGCCGTCTAGGTTCGATCCCTCGGTGTAGATGACGTACTCCTCCTTCTCTTTGCGGATGAGCGCGCGCTTGATGCCGGTCACGCCCTTGATGCGGACCCCCTTGGCTTCCTCGCTCGCGAGGAGCAGCTTCTTGAACGGCATCTCCTCGACCGCTTCCTCCTTCTTCGTCTTCGTGGCCGTCCCGCGATCGTGCAGATGGATCTCGAGGGATCGCGTCTCCCCACCGCCCGAGCCGGGCCGGATCTCGAACATGCGCGAATCGAGGTTCTCCGCGAGCGCTGTCTCGATGTCCGCTCGCTTGACGCCGCGTGTGTGCAGCAGCGGGCCTTGCGGGGAGATCACGACTTTGAGTTCCTCGACGACGGTACCGACCGAGGCGACATCGGGCAGCGTCGTGACCTCGATCCGGAGCGCGATCTCTTGGACCGCTTCCCGGCTCGAGCGCAGCTTCGGATCCACGTACACGGTCATCATCGGCGTGGATGGGACTCTCCGCGCGTCGACCAGCTCGATCAGACGGGGGAGCCCGAGCGTGACGTTCATCTCGGCGACTCCGGCGTAGTGGAACGTCCGCAAGGTCATCTGCGTCCCAGGTTCGCCGATCGACTGCGCGGCGACGATCCCGACGGACTCGTGCGGGTCGACGAGCGCCTTACGGAACCGCTGCGCGACCTCGCGCACGATCTTCGTGGTCTCGCTGGTCGATAGCTTCTGGCGCAGGAGGCGCTCCTTGAGCTCGGTGACGAGCGACGGGGGAAATGCGATGCCCTCCTTGCGGGCGATCTCGTCGATCTTGTGGCCGAGCGCGTCGCGCCCGCTTCCCTTCTCTTCGACCATCTTCATTCGCCTCCGAACTCGGGTCCCTCTTCGGGCGCCCCGACCTCTTCGGTCTCCTCCTCTTCCTCGGACTCCTCGAGCTGGGCCTCGGCCTGCAGATCCATCTCTTCCTCGGTGACGGGCGGCGTACCGTCGGGAGAATCGGGTCCGCCCTTGCCACTCGGGCGGACCCGGCGACCGAGCACCCGTTCGACGATCTCATCGATCGCGACCGGGCGCCCCTGGTAGGAGCGAGTTGGGTCGATGCCGTCCTCTCCGTACGCGTATTGGATGATCGTGCCGGCCGTGTTGCGGACGGTCCCGTCCGCGGCGACCTTGAGGTCCTCGAGAGCGTTGATCAGCCGGCGCTGCATGTATCCCGAACGGCTCGTTCGGACGGCCGTATCGACCAACGACTCCCGGCCACCCATCGAGTGGAAGAAGTACTCCGTGGGGGAGAGTCCGCTCTTGTAGTTGGAGCTGACGAACCCGCGGGCATCGGCCCCAAGGTCCCCGCGTTCGAAGTGCGGGAGCGTGCGACGCACATAGCCTCGCATCAGCCGCTCTCCCCGGACGGACTGCTGGCCGACCGCACCGGCCATCTGCGTCAGGTTGAGCATCGAACCGCGGGCCCCGGACTTCGCGAGGATCACGGCGGGGTTCTCCAGCCCCAGGTACCGGCCCGCGATCTCCCCCGCGGCGTCTCGCGCCTGTCCGAGCTCGCGTCGCACCATGACCTCGAGCGTCTCTTCGAGCGAGCGCCCGGGCATCTGCTCCAGCTCTCCCTTGCGGTACTGCTCGACCAGCTCGCCCACCTGGTTCCGAGCGGCCTCGAGCGACTTGCGAATCTCCTTGCGTGCGTTCTCGGGCACGTCCTCGTCATCGATGCCGGTCGACAGGCCCTTCAAGCCCATCGCGGTGATCGATAGGCGGCTCATCTCGTCGAGGAACTGGCGCGCGCGCCCCATCCCATAATTGCGGGCGATCGCGTCTAGGACGGCTCCCTTCTCGTAGGCGATCGCCTTCTTGTCGATCGTCCCCGTCTTGAGGATCCCGTTCTCGATAATGACGGTCGAGTCGGGGTTCGATCTCGGGATCGCCCCGTCGCCCTTCGACCAGATGTTCGACCGGAACTCGAGGGTCAAATCGCTCGGGAGCGTCAGGCTGAACAGCTGCTTTCCCAGCCAGTACGGCACTCCGTTCTTGTCCTTCCCGGCAGGCGGAGGCATTGGGTAGTGGAGCTTCGAGAGCAGGTAGGTGACCTCGTTCTCGTTGAACGACGGGTTCTGGTACGTCAGCAAGAACGCGGCTGTGATGTGGTCGTGCAGCATCCCGATAATCGGTCCGCCGTACCGAGGCGAGAGGATGTGCTCCTCCACCTTCATCAGGACCTTCGCTTCCGCGCGGGCCTCCTGGCTCTGGAGGACGTGCAGGTTCATCTCGTCGCCATCGAAATCGGCGTTGTACGGAGGGCAATCGCACAGGTTGAAGCGGAACGTCTTGTGCGGCAAGATGCGGACCGTGTGGGCCATCATGCTCATCCGGTGCAGGCTCGGCTGCCGGTTGAACAGCACGATGTCGCCGTCGACGAGCTGGCGCTCGACGACGCAGCCGGGCGAGAGTAGCTCCGCGCACGCCTCGGCGTTCTTTTCCATGACCTTGATGCGTTGTCCGTCCTCGCGGATGAGGTAGTTGACCCCACAGCGGTACCGACCGTCGTCGGTCGGTGGAGGCGTGGGGCCTCGCTTGACGAGTTCGCGGGCGATCTCCTGGTTGTGTGCGGTAACCTCGAGCGGAACGGTGAGCCCTCGCGCGATCTCTGCGGGGACTCCGACCTCGTTGATCGACAGCAACGGATCCGGGCTGATCACCGTGCGGGCGGAGAAGTTCACGCGCTTTCCCGAGAGGTTCGAACGGAAGCGGCCGTCCTTGCCCTTCAGACGCTGGGCGAGGGTCTTGAGGGGGCGGCCCGACCGGTGACGCGCCGGAGGGATGCCGCTCGTCTGGTTGTCAAAGTAGGTGGTGACGTGGTACTGCAGGAGCTCCCACAGATCTTCGACGACCAGCTGCGGCGCGCCCATGTCGCGATTCTCTCGAAGGCGCTGGTTGATCCGCAGCACGTCCACGAGCTTGTGGGTCAGATCGTCCTCGCTGCGTTCCCCGCTCTCGAGCGTGATCGACGGGCGTACCTGGACCGGCGGAACGGGAAGAACCGTGAGCACCATCCACTCCGGGCGCCCGAACTTCGGGTTCAGGCCGAGGTGCAGAACGTCCGCGTCGGGGATCCGTTCGAGGCGCGCGCGAACCTCCTTTGGCGTGATCTTGTGCCCGTTCTCGCGGAAGGTGGTGGGCTTGTCGAGCAGGATCCGTTGCTGGATCTCGTGGCAGTGGGAGCATGCGCGCTCCTCCTTCGGCTCGCGCGTGCGCACGACGGCGGTCTCCTCCCCTTCGCCGGCGGCGCTCTCGGCGCGCGGGGAAGGGGCGTTTGGCAGGAGCCGACCGCAGGCCCGGCACGTGGACTGCAAGAGGCGCTTGATCTCCTTCGCGTATCCGACGTGGATGACCGGCATGGCGAGCTCGATAATCCCAAAGTGGCCCGGGCACTCGTTGACCCGCCCACCGCAGGTGCGACAGCGGAGGTTCGGTTCGATCACGCCGAGATGGAGATCCATCAGACCCATCTCGATGGGGAACCCGTCGTCGTCGTAGGTGTCGGCTGTGATGATCTTCGCTCCGCTCATGCGCCGGATCTCGTCCGGGGACAGGAAGGCGAACTGGAGGCTCTTGATCCGCTTGGAGAGACCCTGCGCCATCGTGGAACCTCCTACCGCATCTCCTCGAGCTCGAGGCGCATGATCACGCCGAGTCCGATCAGCTCCTCGAGGAGGAGCTTGAACGAGTAGCTCATCTCGATCGGGTAGATGGACGAAGTGTTCCCGCAGCTCGGACAGCGGAGCGAGCCCGCTCGCGCGTCGGGAATCGCGATGTGGCCGCACTCCGGGTTGCCGCAGACGTACTGGATCGTACCGTCCGACTGATCGAGCAGCCGGTCCTTGATCACCATCGCGACTCCGTGGCCGATCAGGCAGTCTCGCTCCATCTCTCCGAACCGCAGACCTCCCTGGCGGGAGCGCCCCTCGGTCGGCTGCCGGGTGAGGATCTGAACGGGCCCGCGGGAGCGCATGTGCATCTTGCCCGCGACCATGTGATGGAGCTTCTGGTAGTAGATGACGCCCATGAAAATCTCCGCCTCAAAGCGGCGGCCGGTCATGCCGTCGTAGAGGGTCTCCCGTCCGGACGGATGCAGGCCGAGCGCCTGGAGGCCCTCGCGCAGCGCCTCCTCTCGCTCGCCGGAGAACGCCGTGCCGTCAATCGTGCGGCCCTCGAGCGCGCCGACCTTGCCTCCCAACATCTCCAGGACGTGGGCGACGGTCATGCGCGACGGGATGGCATGCGGATTGATCAGCAGGTCTGGCGACATTCCGTTCATCGTGAACGGCATGTTCTCCTGGGGAACGATGAGGCCGATGACCCCCTTCTGCCCGTGCCGGCTCGCGAACTTGTCGCCGAGCTCGGGGATGCGCTGGTTGCGGACCTTGACCTTCACGAGCTTGGAGATATTCTCTCCCTCCGTCAGGATCACGTTGTCGACCCAGCCGGACTCCCCAAAGCGCACGGTGACGCTCGTCTCCCGGCGCTTCTGAGGCGTCAAGAGATCGGTCTTCTCCTCCAGGAAGCGCGGCGGGCTCGTCTTGCCGACCAGGACGTCGCCTTCGCTGACCTCGAGCTCGGGAAAGATCAGGCCGTCCTCGGCGAGATTGCGGTAGGCGGTGTCGACGCGCGCCCCCGTCACGTCCGGCCGCGGGATCTCGAAGCGATCCTCCTGACCTCCAGGATACTTGCGTTCCTCGCCCCGGTACGTCCGGAAGAACGAGGAGCGTCCGAGCCCGCGCTCGATCGACCCGCGGGAGAATACGAGCGCGTCCTGCATGTTGTACCCCTCGAAGGACAGGATCGCGACCACGAAATTCTGACCGGCGGGACGCTCGGTAAAGTGCACGTAGCGCATCGTCTGCGTGCGAAGCAGCGGCGACTGCGGATAGTGCAGCAGATGGCCCCGCGTGTCGGGACGTCGGCGGTAGTTGACCGACTCGACGCCGAGCGCCTGCTTCGCCATCGCCGAGCCCATCGTGTTGCGCGGAGCGGAGTTGTGCTCCGGGTACGGGATGAGGCCGGTCGTGACGCCGAGCATCAGGTTCGGGTCGATCTCCAAATGCGTGTGGCGTGGATCGAGCAACGTGGGGGTCTCGAAGGTCGCGTGGCAGTGCCCGCATTCAACGGTGGCCCCTTGGCCCTTGCCACCCGCCGCGAGCCACTTGACGTCGGAGCGGCTGAGCGCGTGTTCGCACTTGGGGCACCGATCGGGGGGCACGGAGGCCTCCACCGCGATGAGCGCGTCCTCCTCCTCTTCTGCGTCCATCCACTCGACGGCGCCGGCTCGGATGAGGTCGGAGTAGGTCCGGGTCCCGGTGGTGAGTTCCTCGAGGTCGGAACGGCTGACCTTGGGGGTCGCGTTCTGAACGAAGATGAGCGGGCGGCGCAGCCGGCCGGAGTCGGAGTGCACGATGACCTCGTTCATCGCCTCGTCATACCGGACGTTGATCTCGTAGGTCTTCTCCCCGAGGGTGGGCGAGAGCGTCCCGGCGCGGCGGCGCTCGCGGATCTCGCGCACGAGATCGATCGGGTTCGAATGCAATCCGATGAGGTTCCCATTGACGTACACACGCGCCGCCCTCTTTCCCTTCGGAGCGGCCGATTCGCGGAAGACCTCGGGGCCGATCTCGCGGGTGTTGAGATCGCGCAGGATCAGCGCCACCTCCTCCTCGTCGGCGCCTTCCGAGACGTCGACGCACAGCGCGTAGTTCTTGACGAGACCACAGTTCTGTCCTTCGGGGGTCTCGTTCGGGCAGAGGCGACCCCACTGGGTGGGGTGCATATCGCGCGCTTCGAATTGCGGTTGGCTGCGCGTGAGCGGGCTCGTGACCCGGCGCAGGTGGCTGATCGTGGACATGTGACTGGTCCGGTCGAGGACCTGGCTGACTCCCGACCGACCTCCGACCCAGTTTCCCGTAGCGAGGGCGTGGACCAGGCGCTGGGTGAGCAGATCCGGGCGGATGGCGCTCGCGATGCGCAGGTCCTTCTTGCGCGCGAACGAGCGCTCGAGCTGGTACTTCAGGTCCTTGAGCAGGAGGCTGAAGGCGACGCGGAATAGATCCTCCATCAGGTCGCCGGCGAGCTTGAGGCGCTTGTTGGCGTAGTGATCTTTGTCGTCCTCTCCGCGCTCCTTGAGGTGAAGCTCGAGGACCGTCCGCGCCATGCGCGCGAGGTACAGCGCCTTCTTCAGTCGGTCGTCACGCGTGTCCCCCAGGTGCGGGAGGAGCGAGCGGTCGAGGATGCCGTCCACTTTGCGCTGCCGGTACTCCTTCGCCTGCCCCGTCGCGAACTTCTTCTCGAGGAAGAGCAGCGCCTGTTCCGGGTTGAGGATCCCCTCGGGCGGATAGTTCTTCTTCGAAAGGCACTCTTCGAGATTGACATTGAGCAGATGTTTCATCGTCTGGACGAACGGTTCGTCCAGCGGCAACAGCTCTCCGAGTACCGCCTGGAAGATCTCTTCGTCGTTGTTCATTCCGAGGGCCTTCATCAGGATCGTGAGCGGGATCTGCCCGCTCGCCGTCGGGACGCTGACCTGAAGAAGACCGTCCTTCTTCTTCTCCACAACCGTCAGCGACCGGTAGCCACCGCGCTGGCTGAACACCTTGGCGCTCTCGATGGGTGTTCCGTACCGCTCGCTGTACTCCGCGAAGATCCGGTTCGGTGCGAGGTCTTCGAGGCTGATGATGACGCGTTCCGTTCCACCGATGATGAAATATCCGCCGGGGTCGAGAGGATCCTCCCCGTACTCGACGAGCTTCGCACGATACTCCTCATCGGAGATGGGGACGCCGGAATCGCGTTCGATGTTAACGCGGTTGAGGTTGCACGGGCGGCTCTTGACCATGATCGGCATGTCGCCGATGTGCACCGTTTCCGGCGCGCGCTCGACGCCGTTCTCGACGACCGTGACGTTGAGGTAGATGGGGGCTTGGTAGGTGAGGTTGCGCAGCCGCGCTTCCATCGGGGTCAGGGTGGGCTTCGAGCCGACGGGCTCCTTGACGAACGGCTGGCCGACAAAAATGGTGGGCTCCGCCGATGGGTTCACCAGGTTCGTGCGGGTGTCCCGGCGTCGCCCGACGCGGACGTGGATGGAGCTCTTCGTCTTCTGGACGTCGAGGCGGACGACGCCGCGCTCGCCGGCGTCCTCGCTGACACGGGCATCGTCGACGATCCGCTGCATCCGGGAGTTCGGATTGTCGTTTGTCGGTAGAAAGTCGTTGAAACTCGCGAGATGGTGGTTGACGATCGATCGCTCCCGGAAGAAGGCATCTACGATTTCCCGCATGGAATTTCAGTCCCCTCCGCTCGACGGCACGATGAGCCGGTAGGCGATCGCTTCCCCCGCCGTCTCCGACGGCCGGCGGATCCGGACGAGGCGTCCGGTGAGGTTCTCGCGCGCGTCGCGCGCCTTCACGTAGGCGAGATCGGTCTTCAGACCGGGATCGTTGGCGAGGATCTTGGGGAGCCGCTCGGGCGGGGTTCCGAGGTCCTCCAACACCTTCCGGGTCTCCGTCTCGCTCAGCACCTCATGGCGAGGAACCATGTGGTGGGCGACGAACGGTCGAGCCTGGGCGGGCGCGCTCGGCGACTTTGAGCTCTTCTTCGATCGCGTTCGGGGGGTTGCAGGAGTCATGGAGATCCTCGAGGAGGGTCACGGGCCCGGGGGGATGCTCGGAGGATTTCCGCGCGCCGCGCGGGAACCCGCGTTCGAACCCCCGACCAACTGGTTAAAAGCCAGTTGCTCTTTGCCGGACCGCCGAGGGCATCGGTCGACCAACCGGACTGAGCTACGGGCCCGATCCCGCTCCGAGGAACGGGGACCCGAGCTGTGTATTTCAGCCTATCTGCGCCGTAGATCACTGTACGCTCTCCAGGTTGGACATGATGGACCAGATCGCAGTCCGGCCGTGCGTTGGAAGGTTGGGATTGCTGGCGAGATCGTCGAGCACGCCCACAGCGCTCGCAATCCGGACGTCCTCGGGAGTCCCGGGCTTGGCGAGCGCGTCCTTCGCCGACTGCGCCGCGCGGCGAGCGCTCCGGGGGAGGGATGCGTCGTCGGCGAGCTCCGTGAGGGATTCGAGCACGCGCCCGACCACGACCTTCGGGGACACTGATTCCTGGGGCGAGGAGACCGGTGCGGTACTCTCACCGGCGGCCATGAACGAGAACGTCATGGTCGGCGGGCCTCTCCGGCTTCTTTGTAGGCCGTGACGACAAGCAGCGTCTTCGTTTCCCGGATCCCCGCGACCGATGGCAGACGGTGGAGCACGAACTCCTTGAGTTCGTCGTAATGGGGGAAGCGGACCTTGAGGAAGATATCCGTGTCCCCGGTCACGAGGAAGACATCCTCGGCCTCGGGAAACTTCGCCACCTCGCCGGCCACGGTGTCGGCCTCGCTGGTCTCGACCTTGAGCGCGATGAGGGCGACCACATGTTCGTCCCCCCACGCCTTCGTGAATGCGCTCTCGACGGCTCGGCTCACCGGCGGTCTTTGAGTTGATTTCTCCATCGGCCCCCCTCCCAATCGACTACAGCGCCACCCTCTCCACGGTCTGCGAATGACCCCCGATCCTGCCACTCAGCTGGATGGGGCCGATTCGAACTCCTCTTGGAGGTCGTTGATCACTTGATCGATCACAGCGCCCGACGACGGCCCGCGATACTCACGGACCCCTCCGGCTTCGCTCGACACTCGGGCGACCAGTTCCGAGCTGCCGCGGAGGAACTCTACGTTGCAAATGAGCTCCTCCATGATCGGCCGGACCCCCGAGCCTAAATGCCGAAAAAGGAGTGCTATATGAGTTTTCGCATCCGCCGATGGTTCTAGAGGGTGTAGTACTGGGCCCCGACGGGGCCGGTCTATCGACGACCGCGCGGGGGGCCTCGGCGATCCCCGCCCCGCTGCGAATCCGAGCGCTGTCCGCGGTATCCCCGATCGCCCCGGTCCCC
>JABEUK010000206.1 GCA_013044425.1 Thermoplasmata archaeon
CGTCTCGCTCGGGCCGTCCACGCGCAACCTCTCCACCCCATCCACCGACTGGATGATGCCGAACGGCACGTACCCTTTTGCGGTGAATTCGAGCGGGTTCGACGCGACGCCGACGTACGGATCGATCACGATCGACGGCAAGAACACGACCCTGAACGTCACCTTCATCGCCTACCGATCGACGGGGGGCTCGAGCTCGGGATGGGGCGGGGTCCCGTCCTGGGCTTGGGCCGCCGTGGCCTCCACGGTCACCGCGGGCGCGATCGGAGGCGTGTGGCTCGTGGTGCGACCGCGACGGCCGTGGGGACCGGGGCCATGACCGGCCCCCGTCGGCTCGAGCGCTAACCGCTAAGCCCTGGTGGAGACTCCCCGGAACCGAGCATGACCCGGTCCACCGTCTCCTTCCTCGGCGGCGTTCGCGAGATCGGAGGGAACAAGATCGTCATCGAGGATGGCGACGAACGCATCCTCTTTGACTTCGGCCCGTCCTTCTCGCCCGCGTTCGAGCAGTTCTATGTCGATTTCCTGCAGCCTCGGACCGCGAGTCCCATCAAGGACCTGCTCGAGTTCGATCTCATCCCCCGCGTCGAGGGGCTCTACTCCGAAGCTGCGCTCTCGGGAGCGGACCTCGCGTACCGCGCACCGGAGTTTCACGGGATCTTCCTGACCCATGCGCACGCCGACCACGCGGGGTACCTGCAGTACCTCGATCCCGAGATCCCCGTCTACGTCGGGAAGGGAACGCGCGCGCTGCTCGACGCGATCTCGCAGTCGACCGGGCAGAAGTACGGGGAACACGACTGGCGGCTCTTCGAGGACCGCACGCCGGTGCGCATCGGGGGGATCGAGGTCGTACCCCACCCGGTAGATCACTCGATCCCGTTCGCCTACGGCTACATCGTTCGAACCTCCGAGGGATCGATCGCCTACACGGGCGACTTTCGCCAGCATGGACCTCGCGCGGCCGATACCCACGCGTTCTTCGAGGCGGTCGAGGCCGAGAAGGTGGACGCGATCGCCATCGAAGGAACGCGGGCGGGCAACGACCCGCGCATGAACTTCTCGGAGGACGGGGTGCGCCGCGAGGTCGACCGGGTCCTCGGATCCACGCACGATATCGCCCTCGCCTGCACGTACCCCCGCGACGTGGACCGCCTCCTGACGCTCCACGCCGCCGCCCGTGCCGCCGGTCGCGAGCTCCTCGTCTCCTCTCGGACCGCCTTTCTCTTGAACTCGATGGCGCCGCTCTTTCCCGCGGGGGCGGTCCCGATCCCTGGGAAGAGCGCGGGCCTCGCCGTCTACGCACGCAAGAAGCGGATGACGTACCTGTGGGAGCGCCCGTTCCTCGATGCTGCCCTCCCTGCGGAAGAGGTACGGCGGACCGGGAGCCGCTACCTCCTCGCCCTCGACTTCTACCACTTCCCGGAGATGATCGACCTGAGACCCCCTTCGAACAGTCCGTTCATCCACTCGATGAGCGAGCCGTTCAGCGAGGACGACGTCTCCGACGAGGTCATGCACCGGTGGCTCGATCATTTTGGCCTGACGTTCCTCCAGGCGCACGCCAGCGGACACGCGAGCGGCCCGGAACTGATGTCGCTGCTCGATCGGGTGCGCGCCGGGACCGTCTTCCCCATCCACACCGAGAACCCCGAGGCGTTCCGTGCCCACTCCGGCCGGGTGGTACCCCCGGAGCTTCGGGAACGCTACCCCATCGGTGGATCGGCCGGCGTGAGCCGTTAAGCTCACGCTCTCCGTAGCGGCGCCCGTGCCGGCCGATCATTGTCCGACCGGAGCGGAGGCGGTCGATCGCCTGCTCGGCGGAGGTCTCGAGACCGATTCGCTCACCGAGATCTATGGGGAAGGCGGCACGGGCAAGACGGTCTTCTGCCTCGCCGTGACCTGCCGCGTCGCGCGTACGGGTCGCTGGGTGTTCTACATCGACACCGAGGGCGTCAGCGCGGACCGCCTGACCGCGACCGCCGGGGAGGATCGGGAGGCCGTGCTCTCCCACCTCCTGCTCTCCTCCCCCAAGAGCCTGGACGAGCAGGGGCGAGCGGTCGCGACCGCCTGCACGCTCGCGCGGGAGGGGAAGCGGCCGGTCGGGCTCATCGTGCTGGACTCCGCGACGCACTACTACCGCCTTGCCCGCCCGGACGCGGTCGAGGACGAGGCCCGACAGGCGCTCGCCCTCCAGATCGCGGACCTCGTCGCCACCGCGCTCGGGGTCGGGGTCCCCGTGCTGTTCACCAATCAGGTGTACCGAAGCATGCGGGAAGGAACGATCGAGCCGCTCGGCGGCTCGTTCCTCAACCACGCCGCGAAGACGATCCTTCGGTTCGATCGCGGATCGGGCGATCGGCGTCGGACGGTCCTCCTCAAGCACCGATCGCTCCCCGAAGGCTCCGCGGAGTTCCGCATCACCCCGTCAGGCGTTGCATGACCTGCCGGCAACGGAGATAAGCGCCCGAGACCTCCTAGGGCCATGGTCGTACCGCTCGAGGTCGCGGACGTCACGACGCAGATCGGGATCTTCCGCGTCGTCTACCAGGGACGATCGGTCCGGGTCGTCGACCTCCTCGAGAAGGGGCTGCCTCAGACGGGAGTGCCCGTAGGAGCGGTACGACGCAAGCCCCCCTTCCCCGCGGGCAGCCCTCCGAAGCAGCTTCAGGAGTACTTCCGGGGCACCCGGGACGACTTCGATCTCGATGTCGACCCCGAGACGAGCTCGGAGTTCGACCGAAAGGTCTGGGCCCGGCTGCGCGAAGTACCGGCCGGACGGACCGTGACCTACGGCGAGCTCGCCCGGCGGGCGGGCACCACGGGCTCGGCGCGGGCCGTGGGCGGATCGATGGCGCGCAACCCGATCCCGATCGTCATCCCCTGCCACCGCGTGGTCGGAAGCGAAGGGGCGATCACGGGCTTCGGCCTCGGCCTGTGGCGCAAGCGCTGGTTGCTCGAGCGCGAGCACGCCTGGCCGCTGCGCTCCCGTTCCGCCGATGGACCGCGGCCCTTCCAGCGGACCCTCGACTCCCCCGCCGAAGGCGCGTCCAAGAACTGGGCCCGGCACCGGTCGACCAATCACTGATCGCGCTCCTCGCCGATCACCAACTACGATTCGTAGTATCTTGGGAGCGGCCTACCTACTACCGGTTGTAGTTGGTACCGCGTCCACTTACCTACTACGATAGGTAGTAGAAACCGGCCCCTCGATAGGGGGTCACGGCGCACCCGGGGCTCGGGGCGGGGCCTATCCGGAGTAGTACGCCGCGTCGTACGGCTCGGGTTTGAGCCCACGGCGTTGGCGGATCTCCGAGACGACCTTGGGCTGGAGCTCGCGCGGGACCGGCTCGAAGCCCATCGACTCGGTCGCCCACAGCACCTTGCCGGCCGCGGCGCTGCGGATATCGGACGCGAAGCCGAACATCTCCGCCACCGGGACCTTCGCGACGACCGTCTGCAGATCCCCGACGTTCGTCATGTCCATGATCTCGCCGCGACGGCTCTGGAGCTGGCGCGTCGAGCCCGCGAGGACCTCCTGCGGGACGTTGATCGTGACCTTCTGGATCGGCTCGAGGAGCATCCGATCGCCGAGCACCATCGCTCCGTAGATACCGGAGCGGGAGGCCGGGATCGTCTGGGCGGGGCCCCGGTGGATCGAATCCTCGTGGAGCTTCGCGTCGACGAGGCGGACCTTGAGGCCGTACACGCGCTCGTTCGCAAGGGGGCCCCGGGCCATCGCCTCCTTGAACGCATCGACGATGAGGTCCATCGTCTCGTTGAGGTTCTGGATCCCCTTCGTCACGTCAAACAACATGTTCGTGTTGTCGACCGCGACGAGCCCTCGCCCCTCGTCCCGCGCGATGCCGAGCTGTTCCATCCGCGTCACCAGGGCCTTCATGTCCTTGAACGACTTTCCCTGAGGGATCTCTCCGTCCTTGAGCGCCTGGATGATCGCGTCCGGGAGCCGCTCGACCTCGAAGAAGAACCGATTGTGCTTGTTCGGGGACTTGCCCTCGAAGGGACCCCCGGGCTGGCGCACCGTCTCTCGGTACACCACGATCGGCTTCGATGCAACGATCTCGACCTTGTAGTCGTTGATGATCCGGTACTGGGTGATCTCCAGGTGGAGCTCGCCCATCCCCGACATGAGGTGCTCGCCCGTCTCCTGATTGATCTCGACCTTGAGCGAGGCGTCCTCCTTGCCGACCTTGCGCATCACCTCGATCAGCTTGGGGAGGTCGCCCATGTGCTTCGGCTCGATGGCGACGGTGACGACGGGCTCGGAAACGTGCCGGATCTCCTCGAACGGGACGATCGTCGGATCGGTGGACATCGTGGTCCCCGCGAACGCGTCGCTGAGGCCGATGACCGCGGCGATGTTGCCGGCGGTCGCCTCCTCCACCATGAGCCGCTCGGGTCCCATGTAGAGCGAAACGTGCTGCACGCGGTTCTTGATCTTGGTGCCGGCGACCGTGAGCTCCATGCCCTTCGTGAGGCGTCCGGAGAACAGACGGCCGGTGGCGATCTCCCCCGCGTTCGGGTCCATGGTGATGTCCGTGACCATGAACGTGGTCGGTCCGTCGGCCGCCGTCGCCGCCATAGCCCGCCCCACCGGGCTCTCCGGGTCTCCGCGCCAGATGTTCGGGATTCGGTACTTCTGAGCGATCGCGGGGCTCGGGAGGTGGCGAACGACCATATCGAAGATCACGTCGTTGATCTTGGCCTTCTGCGCGATCTCCTTCTGGCGACCGGTACTGACGTACTCGATGATGTCGGGGAACTTGACGCCGGTGCGCTGCATGTACGGGACGCTGATCGCCCAGTTCTCGTAGCCCGAGCCGAAGGCGACGGAGCCGTCCCGAGGATCGACGCTCCACTCGTCGATGAACTCCTCCGGGGCCATTCGGCGGATCAGTTCGTTGACCTCGCTGATGATCGCGCCGAAACGGCTCTGCAGCGATTCCGGAGTGAGCTTCAGCTCCTTGATGGCACGGTCGACCTTGTTGATGAACAGGACCGGTTTGACCTTCTCGCGCAGCGCCTGCCGCAACACGGTCTCGGTCTGGGCCATGACCCCTTCGACCGCGCAAACGACCACGATCGCGCCGTCGACCGCGCGCATCGCGCGCGTCACGTCCCCCCCGAAGTCCACGTGGCCCGGCGTGTCGATGAGGTTGATCAGATAGTTCTGCTTCTCGTACTCGTGAACGATCGTGACATCCGCGTTGTTGATCGTGAGCAGGCGGGCCTGCTCCTGCTCGTCGAAGTTGAGGTAGAGCTGCTTTCCCGCGAGCTCGTTGGAGATCATCCCGGCGGCCGCGAGCAGGTTGTCGCTGAGCGTCGTCTTACCGTGGTGGATGTGGGCGACGATGCCGATGTTGCGGATCTGGTCGATGTTGCGCATCATGCCGGGGATGGCGGCCGCCAACTCACTTCGAACGTGCGTCATCGCTGTTCCTCCCCGTCCGCCTATCGGGCCGATTGCGCCACGCGCTCGACTTCTTCCTTACGGGCGACGGCGAAGCTCGCCTGGTCGCCCTTCGCGGCGAGGATGATCTCGTTGGCGAGACACGTCTCGATCGATTTGGTGCTCTTGCGGGATGCCTGAATGGCCCCCTGGGAGATGTTGCGGATCGCCACGTTGAGTCGGCGGGCGGGCGAGGCATCGACCGCCCGGGGGACGGAGATCCCTCCGAACTGAAGTCGTGTGACCTCTTCCTTCGGAGCGGCGTTCTCGATGGCGTCGACCAGCTGCTGGAGGGGGTTCTTCTTCTCCCGTTCGGCGACCTGATCGAACGCGAGGCGCACGGTGCGCAGGGCCTTCGACTTCTTGCCCGTGAACTTGCCGCCCTTCATGAGACGGTTGGCAAGCCGTTCAACAAGGTGCATGTGGCTCTTCATGAACGGCTTGCCGCAGAGCTTGCCCTCGGTATGCGGGGCGTAGATCGGGTGGAGGTAGAGGTACGGCATCAGGCCCGGATCGTGGACGACGATCCCCTCGAACGAGTAC
>JABEUK010000207.1 GCA_013044425.1 Thermoplasmata archaeon
CGGGAACCGCCACGGGATTCGGAGGTAGCACGATGAGTCCCGGGGGAAGCCCCCGAACTCGTTCGGGGGAGGATGTCACGGAATCGAGTGCAAGCACCTCGAGCCGGCCGAGCCTCTATTAGGCCCGCGAGCCTGTTGGAGCCGTGGCCGCGTGGGGCAGCGGATTCGCCGCTCCGTGGGCCCTCGGCCTGTACATCGGGATCTTCGCGATCCTCGGCTGGCTCGTACTCTGGTACGACCGGGAAGCTCAGGGCGCTTCGAGCCGATGGGTCCATCGCCTGGTCGCGTGGCTCTCCGGCGGAAGCGATCTCTCCTGGATCGATGTCCGACTCCTGAGCGCGATCGCCGCCGGAGCGTTCGCTCTCGGCGCGATCGCCAACGCGGCGTTGGGAGCGTACGCGTGCAGCGCCCCCGGCCCCTCCGACCTCACGACCCTGTTCACTTCGGGCCAGGAGTTCCTGCGAGGGGGCAATCCGTTTACGATCACCGCCTGTGGGGTCTCGGGGAACCCGGTGCCCGCCGGCATGGCGTCCGTGCTCCTCGACGGGCTCGGTAGCCTTGGCGGGGAGGTGGGAACGTTACTGGTCTGGGGAGCGGTCTCCGTCGCGCTCGTGCCGCTCATCTGGACCCTCGCCGGCACGCGTCGTGCCGTGACGACCGTCGGGGTCCTGGTTTCGTTCCTCTACCTCCCGGTGGTGGCGGTCCAGGTGGATGGCGCGAGCCTCGCGATCATGCCGTTGGCCGTGCTCCTCGTGCTCTACCTCGCCCGTCGCAGCTGGGGGCGGGCGACAGCCATCGGCGCTTTCCTCGCGACGGGACTGTTCCCCGCGCTGTTCCCGATCTTGGCCGCGACCGGTCGCGCCGGCGCGCGCCGGGCGATCGCCTTCGCGAGCGCGCTGGGAATCTTTGCCGCCGTCACCTTGATCTCGATCGCGATCTACGGGAGCGATTTCACCGGCCCGGTGTTTTTCGCCCAGTTCTCCCGCTGGAATTTCTCGTTGAACTACTGGGGGGTCCTGCAAGGCGAAGGGTGGCTCAACCCCTCGAGCTCGCTGACGATCGTTCAGGCCGTCCTCACGATCGGCCTCGTAGGCGTGACGTGGGCGTGGGCTCGCTCCGCGCTCGGAGCGGTCGCGATCGTCCTGACGGGCACGGTCCTGCTGACCCAGTATCTCTCCTTCACGGCCCTGATCTTCCTCCTTCCGGTCGCCCTGATCGGTTCCCGGGCGCGATGGTGGCTGTGGGCCATCGGACTCGTCGCGATCTCGAACTACCTCCTGGCCATCCAGTCCTACGCGTCGATCGGGGGCTCCGCGATCCCCTCGTACGCTCTCGATCTCGTTCTGACGGCGCTGGTCCTCGGATTGCTGATCGAGCTGCTCCGGACGGAACTGTCCCGGCACCCGGGCCCCGCGAGTTCGGGCGAAGGGGCGATGTCCGGGAGCGCGCCGCCGGCACCGCGGCCCGAGCCGGCGCTTGAAATACGCGAACCCGTGACCTAGATCGGCGGCGCCGAGCTCGACGCCGATCTATCCGGTCGGCGCGTACTACTGGACGAGCTTCGGCGGGGTCCTGATCGCGTTCGTCGGCGTGCTCCTGTTCTTCGCCGGCATCACCTTCACGATCTTCTTCTCGGAGATCGGGGGGACGATCCTGCTCTTCTCGTTCCTGGGAGTCCAGGTCGGGCTGCTACTGCTCGTGTGCGCGTGGATGCTGCGGCGCGCGAGCCGCTGGAGTGCTGGGATCGGAGTGATGATCGTGCTCCTCGCCGGAGCGAGTCTGCCGTTCACCTTGGGTGGACTCGGCATCGGCTTCACCCTCGCCTTGGTCGGAGGGATCCTGGCCCTCCAGTGGAAACCGTCCACCCATGGGCCGGTGTTCGTCTACACCACCTCCGCCGGCGCGTCTCCCGAGCTCCCATCGCTCCCGCGCATCTGTCCGTCGTGCGGCGCGATCGGCTCCGGGGGATCGACGTTCTGTCCGCAGTGCGGGAAACCGTACGACTGAGCGCGGCGCGCCCTTGGAGGAGCGGCGCCGGCCGCTCGGTACCCCCGGCGCCGCTCCCCACCGCGCGCTCGGTCGGTTGGACGCGACTTGAAATAGCGGTGGGGGCGTGGAATCTGCGATGCCGCCCGACGGTTCCGAGGAGCTCCGCCCGATCGCTTCCCTGCTGGCGCGCATCGGAGGGGTCCTGATCCTTCTCGGAGGGCTGCTGACGCTGCTCTTCACGGCGGTCAACTACTACCCCGCGTACCGGTTCGGCCCGGTGGGCCACTCCTTCTGGGGAGGTCTCATCGCCGGCTTCATCGCGATACTCGTGGGGTTCGTAATCTTCGCCCTCGGCGAGCGATTGAAGCCCGGCCATTCCGATGTGGTCCTCTGGAGCGTGGTGATCATGGCCCTCGGTGCGATCAGCCTCGCGGCGGACGGTTGGTTCACAGGGATCGGGTTCATCTTCGCCTTGATCGCGGGGATCCTCGGGATCCTCTGGGCCGTGATCCAGACCTCGGGGACTCCTCCCCCGGTGCCTACGATGCTGTATGCGCGCGCCTGTCTGGCATGCGGAGCGCTCAACTCGGGTTCGGCCTCCTTCTGCCAGAGCTGCGGGAAACCGCTCCCTCGGCCGTAGGAGCTCCGGCGTGTGTCGCCTCGATCCTCTTCCGCCCCCCCGCTGTACGAGACCGTGCGCCTCTGCTCGGGGAAGGGATCCTACGAGGCGCTCCCCCGGAGGGACTGTACGTTCGACCTCGAGCGCGCGCGCCACCTACTGGAATCGGAGGGGATCCCCGTCACCGACGCGCGCGTGATGTTGATCGTCTCGACGCAGCCGGAGATGACCGTCAGCCGCAACGGACGGATCCTGATCAAGACCCGGGACCCCCACGAGGCGGAACGCGCCCTCGACTCGCTCTTGGAGCGGCTCCGGCTGCCGGGGCGGGCGTCCCGGTCAGGTTAAAGGCCCGAGCGTTCTCGTACAATCCCGGGGAGACCGATGCGTGAGACGTGGGTCGTCGCAGCCGCTTCCAACCGGTACGGCAAGATGAAGGAGAGCGGCCGGGAGGCCGCCACGCGCGTCGCCTGGGAGGCGATCGAGCGCTCGGGCCTTGCCCCGAAGGACATCGGCTACACGTTCGTCTCGAACGCGTTCGGAGTCGCCGAGCGCCAAGCCCACGTCGGGCCGCTCATCAACACCTCGCTGGGGATCCCGGACGTGCCATCGTGCACGATCGAATCCGCCTGTTCGAGCTCGAGCGCCGGGCTCCATGAGGCGTTCGTCCACGTGGCGGGGGGGTTCGCCGACGCGGCGCTCGTCGTGGGCGTCGAGAAGCTGTCGCACCTCGACACGCTCGCGTCGACGAGCTATTTTGCCATGGGCGCGGACTACGCCTTCGAGACCAAGAACGGGGCGACCTTCCCCGGGCTCTACGCGACCCTCGCGGATGCCTACCAGCACGCCTTCCGCACCCAGCCCGAGATGTTCGGATCGATCGCCATCAAGAACCATGCGAACGCCGCGCTCAACCCGCATGCCCAGTTCCGAAAGCCGATCTCCCTCGACACCTACCTCAACTCCCCGATCATCGCCTCGCCCCTGCGCCTGTACGACTGCTGCCCGTTCTCCGATGGCGCCGCGGCGGTGGTGGTCGCGGCCAAGGAGTTCGTCCGAACGCCGAAGACCGAGCCGCTCGTCATCCGGGCCAGCGCCCGCTCCGGATCGATCGGCGACATGCACGATCGGCCGGATCTCCTCGGGCTCCCCGCGACCCGCACGGCCGCCGAGAAGGCGTTCCGCCAGGCCAAGATGGAGCCGAAAGATATCGACTTCTTGGAGGTCCACGACTGCTTCACGATCGCCGAGGCGCTCGCGCTCGAGGATCTGGGGTTCTACCCTCGGGGGAGCGCCGCCCGCGAATCCCTCGAGGGATCGACGGCCCTGCACGGCCGACTTCCCGTGAACCCCTCCGGCGGACTGAAGGCGAAGGGGCACCCCGTCAGCGCCACCGGGGCGGGACAGGTCGTCGAGATCTTCGAGCAGTTCAACGGGCTCGCGGGCGCACGGGCCGTCCCGAAGGCCGACACCGCCCTCGCGCACAACGTCGGGGCCACGGGAAGCTCCTGCTCGGTCCACATCTTCTCGCGGCGCTGAAGGAGCGATCGATACGACCGATCCGTCCGAGCCCGCCGCATCCCACTCGATCGCGGAGTACGTCCATGCCTACGAGGAAGAGCAGCGACTGCGAGGCTACCGCTGCCCGAGCTGCAACTTCGTGACCGCGACCTGGTCGCTCGCCTGTCCCCGATGCGGAGAGGCTCGCCTCGGCGAGATCGATCTCTCGGGCCGGGGGCGGATCGTCGCGTACACGGTACAGAACGTGCCCGGGGACGAGTTCCTGAACGAGGCCCCCTACGCCTACGTCATCGTCGAGCTGGAGGAGGGGGGTCGGATCACGGGATGGATGCCGACGGTCCGCCGGGAAGAGGACCTGGCGATCGGCGATCGCGTCCGCTTCTCCACCAGCTACAAACCGGGAGTTCAGTTCGTCAAGGACGTGCCCGGCGTGGAGTAGAGGTTCGATCGATGAGCGGAGCGCCTTCCACGGACGCGGCGCGACCCTGGCTCGGCCAGTACCCGCCGAACGTTCCGGCCCATGTCGCGATCCCACCGGGGACGCTGCAGGCCGTGATCGGCGAGTCCATGCGCAATCTTCCGGACCGCACGGCCCTGATCTACTACGGCCGGAGATGGACGTACCGACAGCTCGACCGGGAGAGCGCGCGGTTCGCGGCGAGCCTTCGGCGGGAGGGGGTCCGCCCGGGAGATCGCGTCGCGCTGTACCTTCCGAACTGCCCGGCCTATCCGATCGCGTTCTTGGGCGTGCTCCGGGCCGGGGGGATCGTCGTGCAGGTGAGTGCGCTGTACTTTGGGGACGATCTCGCCGCGGTGCTGAAGGACTCCCAGCCGAAGGCGGTCGTCACGCTCGAGATCCTCTACCCGAACTTGGAACGGGTCCGCGACGCCTTCTACGCCACGGTGGTGTACGTGGCTCGCCTGCGTGAGTTCTACCCGGCGCGGACCCGCCCGTTCGTGAACATGGTCCTCCGCCGCCAGGGACGCGACACGACGGTGCCCGACGGGCCGGAGATCCGCCGGTGGGGCAAGGTCGTCCGGACCCCGGGGACGATCGACGATCACGTCTGCGACCCGGCGACCACCGTGGCGGTGTTCCAGTACACGGGAGGCACCACCGGGCTCGCCAAGGCGGCGATGCTCACGCATCGCAACCTCTTGGCGAACATCACCCAATTGAACACCTGGAACACCCGGCGCGACCCCGGCCACGAAACGATCCTCGCCTCGATCCCGTTCTTCCACATCTACGGACTGACCGTGGCGCTCCTCCTCGGGCTGGTCGATGGAGACGCGGTGCTCATCCAGACCCGGCCGGACATCCCCGAGGCGCTCAAGCTCGTCGACCGGTATCACCCGACCCAGCTTCCCGGGGTCCCCGCGCTGTACATGGGCCTGATCCGGTTCCCCGACATCGGCAAGTTCCACCTCCACTCGATCAAGTTCTGCATGAGCGGCTCGGCCCCGCTCCCGGTGGAGGTCATGCGCCGCTTCGAAGAGCTGACGGGGGCCCGGCTCATCGAGGGGTACGGCCTCAGCGAGGCGTCGCCCGCGACCCACGCGAACCCCGTGGAGGGCGCGCGCCGGGCCGGCTCGATCGGTCTCCCCCTCCCCGATACCGATCAGCGCATCGTGGATCTCGAGACCGGGAGGAAGGATGTGCCCCCTGGAGAGGTGGGGGAATTGTGCGTGCGCGGCCCGCAGGTGATGGTGGGCTACTTCCACAACGCCGCCGACACGAGTGCCGCGCTCGTCGACGGCTGGCTGCACACGGGAGATGTGGCGCGGATCGACCCGGACGGCTGGGCCTACATCGTCGATCGCAAGAAGGATATGATCAACGTCGGCGGGTTCAAGGTCTACCCCAGGGAGGTCGAAGAGATCCTCTTCCAACACGCGGCGGTCGCGGACGCCGCCGTCGTCGGGGCACCCGATGCCGAGCACGGGGAGGTCGTCCGCGCCTAAGTGGGCCTCAAGCCGGGTGCGAGCGCCACCGCGCCGGAGCTCATCGACTTCGTGCGCGAGCGGCTCGCGCACTACAAGGCGCCCCGCTCGGTCGAGTTCCGCTCGGAGCTGCCCCGCAGTGGGATCCAGAAGGTGCTCCGGCGGGTCCTGCACGCGGATGCGATCGCGGGAGCGAAGACTACAAGCCCCGGCCCATGAGATCGCGCGAGATCACGAGCCGCTGGATCTCGTTCGTTCCCTCGAAGATCTCGCTGATGCGGGCATCGCGGTAGGCGCGCTCGATCGGCGTGCCCCGGATGTACCCCAAGCCCCCATGGATCTGGAGCGCCTCGTCGATCACGTCCGCGGCCCACTCCGACGCGAGGCATTTGACGATCGCCGCTTCGCGCGTCTTCTCCAAGCGTTCGAGATGGCTCCACGCCTTCGGGTTCGTCCCGAGGCGGTCCTGGCGCGCGGCGGCGTGGTAGACCATGTAGCGGAGCGCGTGGATGTGCATCGCCATGTCGGCGAGCTTGAACTGGATGACCTCGTACTCGCTGATGGGCAGTCCGAACTGGGTCCGGTTCTTGGCGAACTCCATCGCCTGGGTCGTGGCCGCCTGCATGCCACCGAGCGAGGCGGCCCCGAGCGAGACCCGACCGACGTCGAGGGCGGTCATCGCCACGTGGAAGCCTTTGCCGACGTCCCCGAGGACGTGCTCGGGGCCGACCTCGACATGATCGAGGATGAGCTCCGCGGTGGAGGTGCCGTGCAGACCCATCTTCTTCTCGCAGCGTCCCACCCGGAACCCCGGGGAGTTCGTGTCCACGAGGAACGCGCTCACTCCGCCGTTCGGGCCGAGCTTCGCATTGTTCGCGGCCATCACGATGATCGTATCGGCCTCCCGGCCGTTCGTGCAGTAGAGCTTCGTTCCCGTGATGCGCCAGCGATCTCCCGCCGCCTCCGCGATCGTGTGGACGGCGCCGGAGTCCGAGCCGGATCCGGGCTCGGTGAGCGCGAAGGCGAGCAGCTTCTCGCCTTTGGCGGCGGGGAGGAGCCAGCGCTTCTTCTGGGCCTCCGTTCCGTAGTAGAGGAGCGGGGTCGTACCGAGCGACGTGTGGGCCCCGAGGATGGTGCCGTGGGAGGCGTCGACCCGACCGATCTCTTCGAGTAGGATGCAGTAACCGACCTTGCCGAGACCGAGGCCGCCGTACTCTTCGGGGATCGGAACTCCGAAGAACCCCTCCTCCTGCATGCGGCGGATCGTCGCGCGCGGGAACTCCTCCTTTTCGTCCATCTCGACCAGGATCGGAGCGACCTCGCGCTCGAGGAAGGAGCGGACGGCCGTGCGGAACGCCTCCTGGTCGGCGGTGAACGAGAACTCGAACGGCATCGCTAGACGCCTCGGAACTTCGGGGGTCGATGTTCCACGAAGGCGGCAATCCCCTCTCCGAGGTCCTCGCTCGGCAGCACCTCGGTCTCGAAGAGCTTCGTCTCGAGCTCGATCCCCTCGGCCAGGGGGCGCTCTCGTCCGTCATTGATCGCGCGCTTGGAGGCTTGGACGGCCTTCGGTGCCTTCTGGGCGATGGTGTGCGCGAGGTCGCGGGCGGCACGCAGCTCCTGCCCCGCTGGAACGACCTTGTTCACCAACCCCAGTCGGAGCGCCTCGGCCGCGGGGATCATCGTCCCGGTGAAGATGAGCTC
>JABEUK010000208.1 GCA_013044425.1 Thermoplasmata archaeon
GTGGGCGGGGATGAGATGCGTCGCTCCGGCGGGGTGCGACTCGGTCCGGCCCTCGATCGTCATCTCGATGTCTCCCTCGACCACGATCCCCCACTCCACATCGTGGGTGTGGGTGGGCACGACGACCTCGGCCCGGTCCTTCCCGAGCTCCATGAACAGGATCTGGCTCCGTCCGTCATCGTGGACGTAGACGTCGATGCCGGCGAGCTGGGTCTTCGGCAACGAGCGCACGGACGGCGGGAACGGCATCGGGCTCCTCGCGGGCTACGCCCGGGGCCCTACGGTCGGTGTCGAGAGCTTCGGGACGAGCGTGAGCCAGTCGGCGTACCTCTTCTCCTCGCCCTTCACCGTCCGGTAGTAGACCTCGGAGACGTCCCGGGTCAGGGGACCGACCTTGCCGCTGCCGATGACGTACTGCCCGACCGACCGGATCGGGGCGATCTCGGCGTACGTGCCCGAGAAGAACGCCTCCTGGGCGGAGTAGAGCTCGTTGACCGACAGGGGCTTTTCCACGACCTCGTACCCCAGGTCCCGGGCGATCCGGATGATGGAGTCACGCGTGATGCCCATGAGGATGTCCGACTCCGGACCGGGGGTGTAGAGCTTCCCGCCCTGGACGAGGAAGATGTTCTCTCCGGTCCCCTCGGCGAGGTGGCCGAGCGCGTCGAGGAGGATCGCCTCCTCGTAGCCCTCCTTCATCGCGTCGATGCCGGCGAGATAGCTGTTGAGGTAGTTGCCCGCCGCCTTCGCCCACGACGGGATGGCATCGGACCGGGGCTTGCGGAACGGGGAGATCTTCGTCTTGACGCCCTCGTCGGAGGTGGCGCCGAGGTACTTGCTGGCCGGGACCACCCCGATCGTCAGCGACACCTTGCCCGTCAGGTTCTTCACGCCGAGGCCGGGCTCGCCCCGGTAGATGAGGGGGCGGATGTACGCCGGGACGATGTCGTTCGCCGCCGTCGTCTCGATGATCGCTCGTTCGATCTCCGCGGCGCTGTACGGGACCGGCAGGAAGTAGAAGCGCGCGGAAGCTAGGAATCGCTCCACGTGCTCTTTCAGCCGGAAGATCGCCACGCCCCGTGCCGTCGGGTAGGCCCGGATCCCTTCGAAGACGGCCACCCCGTAGTGGAGCGAGTGGCCGAGCACGTGGGACTTGGCGTCCGCGAAGTCGACGAGCTTGCCGTCCATCCAGACTTTCTTCGCTTCGGTCTTCATCCTACGGGTCCTCCGGACCTGGGCCCGGCAGTTCCAACGAACCGATGCCGGCGCGCGGATATAGCCCTCGCCCTCGCCGAGCTGAGTCGGTGGGCGCACCTCGAGGGCGCATCGCGACCTCCATGCGCTCAACTAGGCGCACGGCCTGGGTCGATCCGCACGGCCGTGAGTACGGAAGAGCCTCCGGGGACCCGAACGCCGACGCTCCCCGAGGGAGGAGCCGGCCGTGCTCGAGAACCCATCCCGCACGACGTGTGGGCGATCTCGATCACCAGCCTGTTCTCCGACTGGGGATACGAGATGGTCCTCCCCGTCCTCCCCTTTTTCCTCGCCTTCTCGCTGGCCGCCTCGCCGTTCCTCGTTGGGCTCGTGGACGGAGCGGCGCAGTTCGGCCAGAGCATGATGTCGACGGTCTCGGGGGACCGCTGGGCCCACGGACGGGACCGCAAGACCCGTGCCGCGATCGGCTATCTGCTCACCGGCGCCGCGCATGGGCTCATCGCACTGACGACGGCCTGGCCCCAAGTCCTCGTCCTGCGCGTCAGCGCGTGGCTCGGGCGCGGAACGCGCCAACCGATCAAGCGCGCCATCCTCGCCAACGCCTCTCCTACCCAGCGACAGGGACGAACGTTCGGCCTCGAACAGGCGATGGACTCCGCCGGGGCCGTGATCGGGACGGTCGTCGCGATTGTCATCCTCGCGTCGTTCGCCTACGGCCCGGACGCCAACCCGACGCCGGCGTTCCGCATCATCTTCCTGGTCAGCATCGTCCCGAGTGCGATCGCCGTGCTACTCATTCTGTTCTTCGTTCGGGATCGGGATCGGGCCCCGGTCGAACCCGCACGCTCCACGACCGGAGCGGCTCCGGCGCGCCTGCCGCCATCGTTCCGCTGGTTCCTCGTCGCCGAGGCCGTGTTCGGGCTGGGGTACTTTAGCATCCTGCTCGCGCTCCTTCGGGTCGGAGAGAATCTACTGCCCTCCTCGGGCGGGTCGATCGCGGCCATCACGATCGCAGCGCTGCTGCTCTACCTGCTCTACAACATCCTCTACACGATCGTCGCCTACCCGGCGGGCCATCTGTCGGACCGTTCCCCGGGCCTGTGGCTCGTGGCACTTTCCTTCGTCCTGTTCGCCCTCGTCGATCTCTTCCTCGTGATCGGCGGAGGACTCGTCATCGGAATCCTCGCGTTCGTGGTCGCCGGCGTACAGGTGGGGATCCAGGGTGTTGCCGAGTCCGCCTGGGTCGCCCGGAACGTCTCCCCATCGCTCGCCGGTCGCGCGTTCGGCCGCCTGGGAACGGTCCAGGGGATCACGATCCTGTTGGGGTCGCTGCTCGTCGGGGGGTTATGGACGTACTTCACTCCCGCCCTCGCCTTCGCGGCCTCGGGGGTCCTGTGCATCATCGGTGCCGCCCTCCTCGGGCCAGCCGCATCCAGCGCTCGATCATTGACGGCGCAGGGCCCGCAGGGCTCGTAGGCCCTATCGTCTAGCTTCCGGTCGAGCCCCCGCCGTATCTCCCCGATATCGAATATGCCCCCGAGCGTGTCGCAAGGCGTGCCCAGCATTGGAGCCGACCCCCGACTCCCCGAGGGTCCGGGGGCGACGCCGTTGAGCACGGAGAGAGCACGCCCCGGGTCCAACGTGCTGCACGCACTGCTGGTTCGTGGTCCACGGGGCGCCTTCCGTTGGACCGCCTACGTCCTCGCGGTCACGGCGTTCGCGGCCGCGGTACCGACCCCGCTCTACCCCATCTACGAGCAGCAGTTCGGATTCTCCTCCGGGATCCTCGGGCTCGTCTTCGGTGCGTACACGGCCGGGGTGCTCCTGACGCTGTTCTTCGTGGCCCCCCAGGCGGAGCGGGTGGGTCGAAGGAGCATGCTCTACCTCGGAATGATATTCACCGCCGCCGGCGCCGCGGGCTTCGCGTTCGCCCCGGGGGTGCTGTGGCTCGGGCTCGCCCGGGTCATCTCGGGAATGGGCGTCGGAGTCACGACCTCGGTGGCGACCGCGGCGATGAGCGACCTCGAACCCTACCGAGATCAGCACCACGTCGCGCGCGTGGCGGTGGCGGCCAACTTCGGTGGATTCGCGATCGGCGTGGTCCTCAGCGGCTTCCTGGTCGAGTACGCTCCCTATCCCACGGAGCTCGTCTACCTCGTGCCGGTCCTCGCGAGCGTGATCGGGCTCTTCGCCGTCTACGTCACCCCCGAGACCGCCACGGCGCTTGGCTCGAAGGCGCGGATGCGGATCCAACGCATCTCCGTGCCGCCGACGCTTCGACGTTGGTTCTGGGTCGCAGCCGGCGGTATCGCGGCCTGCTATTCCATCTACGGCCTCTTCGCCGCGCTCATGCCATCGTACCTACGCAGCGATCTCGGCGTTTCCAGCCCTTGGGCGGCCGGAGCGTTCGTCGCGCTCATGTTCGGCCTGGCCGCGGCCACTCAGCTGGCCACCGCCCAGATCCACGATCGCCGTGCGCTGTTGGTCGGGTTTCCCTTGCTGCTCGGAGCGCTCGTTGCTCTCGTCGTGCTCCTCCCGCTCTCCCTCTGGCCGCTCATGGTGCTCGTGAGCGCCGGGCTCGGGGTCTCCGTGGGTCTCACCTTCATGGGCAGCGTGACGCTGATCGACCGGGTCACTCCGAAGGAGCGGCGGGGCGAGATCCTGGCCGGATTCTACTGCGCGGCCTACCTCGCGCTCTCGGTCCCCACCATCGGCGTTGCCGAAGCTTCCGAAGCGATCGGACTGACCCGGGCCGGGGTCCTCTTCGGCGTCATCTTGGCGATCGCGGTCGCGATACTCTACTTGGGGGCGTATCGGACACCGACCCCGCCCGGCGGGGGTGGACGGGCGCGGGGTCCTGTCGAGCGGGCCGAGGAGCGGAAGACCCTCGCCGGCGCTCCATCGTTCACGGCTTCGGAGGGAGAGGCGAAGGGATCGACGGATCGTGCCGGCCCAACAGGTGCGTCAGGCGATGCTTGATGGGACCGGGAGGATCGCCGGCGGGCGGCGCGTCGGCCGGACGCTTCAACGATGCGGGAGTGGTGGAGCGGGGCGACCATCCTCTGGTCGCGCACGCGGGGTCCGTTCGGGTCCGTGCGTCCAGTCGCGATCTGCGTCGTCGCCGTGTTTTCCCGCTCCGGCCTTCGCGCTGGTGATCCCCGCCGAGGGGATCCTGGTCCCCGCCATCGGCTGGGGGTTGGCAGGGCCCGTCTGGGCGTACACGATGGGCCGGTTCTTCCTGACGGACCGGATCATGCTACTCGCCTACCGGCTCATCGATCCCGCGCCTGTGCGATCCGCCTCCACGAGGACACCTCCAACGCAAGGATCGCCTAGCGACGCCACGGGCCGACCCTCACCGGCCGTTCGGCCGACCGGAATCACGCCGGGCGGGATGCAAGCTCGCCTAACCCTCGTGGGTTGAAGGTTCCTCGGGGGGGACGACGTTGTACGCGGCCGTATCTCTCCGCGAGATCCTTTTCTTCGCCTCGTGGTCCCGACTCGGAACGGGCACGGTCCCGGCGACCTTCTGCTCCCGGACAACATCCGGTTCGCCGGCGGGGATGTGGAAGTCCTTCGTCGAGTACTCCTCCTCCTTCCGGCACTTGGGGCAGCGCAGTCGTAGGCTGCTGATGATCAACCCCTTCGGGCCCGTTTCGGATTCGCCGAGCCCGGTGGGAAAATCGAACCCACAGGCCCCACACTTCACAAAGAGCGTCGGCACCGTCCTTCCCTCAGTGCTCCGCATGGACGGCTGGCATAAAGCCTCCACGATTTCATAGGGGTACGCGCCAAGACGGCACGCACCTCCCTTGCCCCGGGTGATGGAATCCGCGAAGCCCGGAGTTCGGGGAGCCGGGGCGGGTAGTGCCGTCGGAGGCGGGCCAGGGTGCGGA
>JABEUK010000209.1 GCA_013044425.1 Thermoplasmata archaeon
CCGCAGGGCCAGTCGGTCCAGCGCCCTCGATCCTGCGCGCGCCATTTCGCTATCCGTCGGTGTTCAGGAGGTTCGCGAGCCCTCTCAGGGGGACCGCCAGCCACGTTGGTCGGTTCGTGAGCTCGTATCCGACCTCGTAGGTCGCTTTTTCGACCATGAAGGCATCAAGGAGAGACCGGAACTCGCTCGGGTCTATCGGCAGGAACGTCGCGGACCCGGCCGCTTGGCGGTACCCCTCGAGGAACTCGGCGGAGCACCCGGCGACCCAGAGGTCGGCGAGCGGCTGCAGGTCTTCGGTGGCGACGGGGAGGGAACCCGCCGCGATTGGGATCTCCTGGAGGGCGGTCCGGGCGGCGTAATCGAACGATCGCAGCATTCCTGCGAGGTCCCGCAGCGCCGAGCGCTTGCGACGTCTTTCCGTCACCGGACGCAACGGTTCTCCCTCGAGGTCGATAATCACGAAATCCTTTCCGGTCCAAAGGACCTGACCGAGGTGGTAGTCGCCGTGGATGCGGATCCGTTGGCCCGAAAACCGCCGCTTCAGGAGACTGCGGAACCGACGTTCGGCCTCGCCCTCTCGTGCGAGGACCGTGTCGATCAAGGGGCGGGTCGCTTCCGCCACGCGCTCCCGTACTTCGCGCAGGTGGCCAAAGACTTGTTGGCGCTGCGTCTGCATCGTTTGGGAGATCGAGCGGGTGTACATCTGGTCGAACGGTTCCGGAACGAACGCAGGGTCCACCGCGTCGCTCGCGAGCGCGCGATGGAACTCTGCCGTTCGCTGGCCGAGACGACGGACCGTATCGAGGAACCCGCCGATGAGCTCTCTGGCGATCGGCGCCGGGGCGGAAGCCAGAAGGTCGGAATGGAGCGCCTCGTCCGGAGGTCGCGATCCCGTCGAGTACTGGGCCCGGGCGCGATCGAAGAACCCGCGCAGGTGGTCGAGGGTCAGGCCCCAGGCATCGCCCTCGTTGGCGACGAACTGGTGGAGCGAGGCTAATGTGTACCGATCACCCTGCCTATCCCGAAGCTCAACGTAGCCCGCGAGCGGGGAGACCGGGGCGGGGCCGTGTCTCAGGAAGAACTCCCCCATCTCGGTTTCGGGGTTCGGGCCGACCTCCACGACCCGGAAGAGCTTGAGCACGTAGCGGTCCCCGATCTTGGCCGAGGTGTTGGACTGATCCCCCCCAATCGGCCTCACCGGCAACGTCTCTACGCTGGCCTCTTCATCGGTGCGGAATGCCGCGGTCCGCTGTGCGACCAATTCGAGCTCACCCTCCCGCTTCCATCGCTTCCGGCCGATGCGACCGACCATTTGACGGACGAACT
This sequence comes from Thermoplasmata archaeon, assembly GCA_013044425.1. GTDB lineage: Archaea > Thermoplasmatota > Thermoplasmata > Lutacidiplasmatales > UBA184 > Lutacidiplasma. Next base: position 1,327 of record JABEUK010000209.1, read on the forward strand.
CCGTCGCCTGCCCCACGTCGTGTAGGAGGCGTTCGTCCGCCTGGGAGCCCTTGCGAAACACTGCGAGCACTTGGTTGGGCGTGCTCTGCCCGAGGGTGGTTGGTGGCCCGACGGCCGCGAATCCAACCGGCACGAGATAGGTCTGGGGTTCGGAGTCCGAGAAGCGCACCTCAATCAGCAGGAGCCGGGCGCTCGCAGCATCATTACCGAGGGGCACCGTCGCCTTCCAGTGCACTGTCTCGATCGCGAGCCCCTTTCCGCGGAACCAACGTTGATTGGCCAGATACGCGGGCAGGGCCTCCTCGATGCGCTCGCGTACCTCAGGTCGGTCAAGCGTACTCCACTCGCCGAGTTCTCCCAGGGTGATCGGTTCCCGGGGGACGACGGTCTGGTTGGTCCCCGGGGCCATGGGCGGCTCGAGGCGGAACCAGAAGAAGGCGTACGGGCCGAGGGAGAGCCGGTACGCCGTATCGGCGATCGGGGGGAACTGGGTTTGCCCGAAGAGCTCAACCGGACGCATCTCCCGATAGGGTTTCAGGTCGAGGTCGACGACCTGTGTGAGGTGCGAAAGGTTCGCAACCACCAGGATCTGCTCTCCTTCGAAACTGCGCACGAAGGCGAGGATCCGGGGGTTCTCCGGATACAGGAACGTGATGTCGCCTCGTCCGAGGACGCGTGTCTGCCGCCGCAGCGCGATCAGGCGCTTCATGTGCCAGAGTAGGGAATGTGGGTTCGCCTGCTGCGCCTCGACGTTCAGGGCCTCGTAATGGTACTCCGGGTCGAAGACGACCGGGAGATACAGACGCTGGGGATTCGCGAGAGAAAAGCCCGCGTTGCGGTCCGGGCTCCATTGCATCGGGGTCCGGACCCCGTTGCGGTCCCCGAGGTAGATGTTGTCCCCCATTCCGATCTCGTCGCCGTAATAGACGACTGGGGTACCCGGGAGCGAGAACAGAAGGCCGTTCATCAGTTCCATCAGTCGCCGGTCGTTGCTGAGGAGCGGCGCAAGGCGTCGACGGATCCCGAGGTTCACGCGCATGCGCGCATCGCGCGCGTACGCACGGTACATGTAGTCGCGTTCCTCGTCCGCGACCATCTCCAGCGTCAACTCGTCGTGATTGCGCAGGAAGAGCAGCCACTGGCAATCTCTCGGAATCTTCGGCGTCTGGTCGAGGACATCGACGATTGGGAACCGACTCCCCAGGCGCACGGCCATGAACAGCCGGGGCATGAGCGGGAAGTGGAACGCCGTGTGGCATTCATCTCCCCGACCGCTCCCGAAGTACGCGGCCGCATCTTCCGGCCACTGGTTCGCCTCGGCTAGGATCATGCGACCGGGGAACCGCTTGTCGACATGGGCCCGCAGGGCTCTCAGGAAGGCATGGGTCTCGGGTAGGTTCTCGCAGCTCGTGCCCTCTTTTTTGTATAGGTAGGGGACCGCGTCCAGACGCAGTCCATCGACCCCCATCTCGAGCCAGAAATCGATAGCCCGATAGATCGCCCGGGCCACCGCAGGATTGTCGTAGTTGAGGTCGGGCTGATGGCTGTAGAACCGATGCCAATAGTACGCCTTGGCGACCGGGTCCCAAGACCAGTTCGACGGCTCGAAGTCTTTGAAGATGATGCGGGCCTCGGTGAACTTGTCAGGGGTGTCACTCCACACGTAGAAGTCGCGTTCGATTGACCCGGGCGACGCCCGTCGGGCCCGCTGGAACCATGGATGTTGGTCGGAGGTGTGGTTGAGGACGAGCTCGGTGACGACGCGCAACCCTCGAGCGTGGGCAGCTTTGAGGAAGGTGCGGAAATCCGCGAGCGAGCCATAGTTCGGGTGGATGTCGGTGTAATCGCTGATATCGTAGCCGTCGTCACGCAGGGGGGACGGGTAGAATGGAAGGAGCCACAGTGTGGTGACGCCGAGGTCCCGCAGATAGTCGAGTTTACCCGTGAGGCCCGGAAAGTCTCCGGTGCCGTCCGCGGTACTATCTGCGAATGCCCGGACGTGCAGTTCGTAGAAGACCGCGTCCTTGTACCATGTCGGGTCGACCGGCACGGAGCCGGAATGGTTCTGGTCCCTGCTCTCTCCGTCCAGCATATTACGAGGATCGGGAGGGCAGTGCGGCGACTGTCGAGGCACGGGCGACGTGGAGGATGTGGGCCGACCAGCGGGTCGGGTCCAGGCGGACGAAATTGTGCGGTCCGCGCCAGTGATAGGTCTCGTCGGAGAGAAGGTCCCGCGCCTCGAAGGATTCCGTCTCCGGGATCCCGAGCTCGGCGAGGTCCAAGGTGGTCCACCCGGTCTGGACCGCCTCCGGGTCGAGGTTCACCACAACCAAGACCATGTCGGAGCGGTCCTCGGTCCGACGGCTGTAGGCGAGGAGGGCGTCGTTGTCGACCGCATGGAACACCGGCCGACGCCCGGCCTCGAGGGCCGGGTGTGCCCGGCGGATCCGATTGATCCGGCCGATCTCGGAAGCCAGGCTCTCTTTGGCATCGAGCGTCCAATGTCTCACCTCGTACTTCTCCGAATCGCGGTACTCTTCCGTCCCGGGCCCGAGCGCACCATGCTCGAGCAGTTCGTAGGCCGGGCCGTAGATTCCAAAGTGCGAGGAGAGGGTCGCGGCAAGCACGAACCGGTGCAGGAAGACAGATCGTTGACCCCGGTGAAACTGCTCGGCCAGAATATCCGGCGTATTTGTCCAGAGGTGGGGTCGGAAGAATTCCGCGACCGGGCCGCTCGAGAGCTCCTGGAAATACTCCACAATCTCGGCCTTCCGGGTGCGCCAGGTGAAGTAGGTGTAGGAGTGAGTGAACCCGACTTTGGCGAGCCGGTACATCACATTCGGGCGGGTGAACGCTTCGGCCAGGAAGAGGACCTCGGGGTGTTCGCGTCGAACCTCGGCGATCAGCCACTGCCAGAACGCGAACGGCTTGGTGTGCGGGTTATCGACCCTGAACCACCGGACACCCTCCGAGATCCAATAGTCCACGACCCCCTTGAGGGCCGCCCAGAGGGGCACCCACTCCGGGGTCGCGAAGTCGATCGGATAGATGTCATCGTACAACTTCGGGGGATTCTCCGCGGGGCGGATTGACCCGTCCGGCAAGTGTCGGAACCACTCGGGGTGCTCCCGAACGAAAGGATGGTCGGGCGAGCACTGAAACGCGAGGTCAAGCGCGATCGTAAGACCGAGCCGGTGCGCCTCTTCGACGGTTCGCCGGAACTCTTCGAGGTTTCCGAGCTCCGGGTGGATTGCGGTATGCCCTCCTTCCGACGCGCCGATCGCCCACGGGCTCCCCGGCGCCCCGGGCGGGGCAGGGAGCGTGTTGTTCGGCCCGCGGCGG
>JABEUK010000210.1 GCA_013044425.1 Thermoplasmata archaeon
CTCATCGGGCTCGCCTTGCTTTTTGCAGGATACGTGGACGTCGGGTGCTCCGTTGGAGGCAGCGGAACCACCCCCACCCTTTCGAACTGTAGCGGGGCTACCGATCTCGAGATCATCGGCGGAGGTCTATGCATCGCCGCCGGCCTCATGTTCGCGGTGTCCTTTGTCCCGTACGACTCACCCCGGGTTCGCTGAGCACGGGCGCGCGGCGGCGATCTCCTCCGCGTCCTCGTCTGCCTCGCGATACACGACCCGCGCCTCGGCGCGCGTCCGCGAGGAGTCGCGGCTGTGTGACGTGGAGATATGCGAGGGAACGGAGCGCACCGGGCGCGGGGGAACGACCGGGATTGGGGGCTCTGGGCCCCCGGGTGGATCCAGGCTACCGAAGCACTGCACTTCGAGCCCGAGGTCATCGCGAAGGCGCCGGATCGCCGCGGGTGCCAGAGAACCGTGCCACCGGTGGTGCTCGGGATACCAGCGTAGTCCAAGATCGCCCAGCAGAGCGCGGTGCTCGTACGTCGTGAGGCTCCCGGGCAGGAGCACGATGCGTTCGGGGAATGGGTTCGTGTCGGAGGCGCTTTGCGCGCGCGGGCTTATCCCGATCTTCGCTACCGAGGTTTCGTTCCGTAGCGGAAGGCCCGAATCCGCCCCAGGATTGCTCGATCCCGCGGAGTCCGTTGCTTCGGATCGCCCCGTAGAGCTTCATCGCATCCTATGCAAAGATGAATTTTCGCCTCGGATCTCCTTCGAACACACCGCGTCAAGTAGTGGGGAACGATCTGACCGCACCTGACACACTTTGGAGTGTGCCGTACCTGCCCCTGGTGGCCGCCCATCGTCGCCTGCCTTCAGACCGTGTGAGGGTCGTGCCAAGCTTCCGAAGCACCATCCGGGTGGTTAAAGGCGAATCGAATCCCGCAGGGGATCCACCAATGAAGGGAGTCGACATGAAACTGATCTCTTGCGAACGCGACCTTGATGCGAGACGCCCGCGGTCGATGGGAGGAGCGCGATGAGCGCAGGTGGGAAGGAAACGCGGTGAGTACGGGACCAGGGAGGTTGGAAATGACGATGAAGCCGCGGGCGAGGGGGAATCGCCCTCAGCTCGCGACCAGAGTGCACCACTCGACGAAAGTGTCGGCCACTGGCAACGAATCCGTCTCCGCACCTTCGAGAATCTCACCCTTAGGCGTGGGTCGGGACAGCACGTTCTGCGAGTTCTCGACCTTGACCTTGAACCCGGCCTCCCGAAACTGCCTCAGAGCCGACTTACGATACATCAGCGCTTCGAGCTTGAGCTGCCGGATCGCGTCAGTATTGGGACCGCGTCGCTCAGGGTAGAAGAGATTGATTGCGAGCAGCTCCCCTGACACGACCCTGCGAAGTTCCTTCATCAGGCCGCCCGGATCCCGGACATTTGCCAAACCTAGGTAGGTGACCATCGTGGGAACAGATCCATCCGCGAAGGGAGTGTGCCGTGCGTCGAACGCAAGGTAACTCATTCCACGGCCTCGAGTAATCTCACCGAAAACTGCTTGATCCCGCATCAGCACTCGCGGGCTCAGGTCCGTCGCCACGAAGTGTTGGTCGGCCCCCGGGAGGAGAACCTCCAAGAGGGAACCCATTCCCGAAGCAAGGTCCACGACAGGGCCAGGGCTACCCACCATCTGTCGGCGAACGAACTGCATCTGATCGCTCATGGACGCGCGCTGTTCGGGCGAGTAGCTCCTTTCCAGGGCCAGATCCCGCGCTTCCCTGGCTCCCTTGTACTGCCGCCGACTATCGAGAACAAGTCCCCGAAAGAAGAGATCGGTGGGGTTCATCGTCTCTATTGGAGACTCGAGCAAGAGTCGTATCTTCTCCGGCTCGCTCTTTGCGAGCGCCTCGATTTGTGAGTTCGTTTCTTCCCACAAGTCGTCGCGTTGATCCTCCATCAATAAGAACGCCCCAATCCCTCGGTGGACGGGGAAATGGGAATCGCAAGACTTGCACCGCACCCTACCTTCCTCAATCTCGGCCCCGCTTCTCCGGGTAATCTCCCAGCGGAGGGCTCCGTGACATGAGGGGCAGACAAGCAGCCGGGTTAACGAGTCGTGCAATGCGACCTCACCGGAAACTTGGATCTACGGATCCGTGGGCCCGCATGCTTTTAACTTTATCAATGAGTTCACCTGAAGCTTTGGTTGTCTTCTGAGAGAAGGGAGCCCTAGGCCGAGCGTACCGAGGGGACGGCGACTGGCCTCCGCGGGTTTCATGAAGGACGCGCGCACCCGATGACCGGACCGCAATCAGCGCACGGACCGATGTGCGAATCCTCGTCAATCCTCACGAGCCGCCCGTTATCTCTCGCCTCCAAGACCGCCCTAGAAGACCGCCGCTCCCGGCCGCTCTTTCGGCATCGCGACCGAGACACCCACGTCTCGGGACTCCGCGAGTTCGTACATCATCTCGGCCAGCATCACTTCCTCCCACGCGGCACCCGTATTGATGATGATCCGGGTGGACGTTTGGTCGCGGGCCGACCCGTCGGCTATTCCTTCGCCGAGCGGACGGAGCTTGGCGCGCCGTGCGTCCGGCTCGAACAGGCATCCCGGACCGCTCGCCTGCGCGACACTGTCGGTCCAGATGTGGTTCGCCGAGTCCAGTAGCCGAACATCGATCTCCGGACGTCGATACGCACTGATGCTCAAGAGTAGCTTCGGCTGGGCGACCATATCTGAGGTGACGATCGTGTTCTCAGCCGAGGTCACGAGGATGATCGTCGGCACGCTCCGGATCACCTCGGCCGCGTCTTGGCCAAGCTCGACCCGAAGACCAAGAACACGGTCCGCCCACGCGCGGAACTCCTCGCGTCGAGCTAAGGTCGGGCTCCACGCGAGCACACGGCTCGGTCGCAACGTGGAGGCGATGCAGGCGAGGGCGTTCCGGGCTTGGTCACCAGTTCCGATGAACCCGACCTCTTGCACGCCCGGTTCCGTGAGGTGGAGAGCTGCGGCCAAAGCCGCCCCGGTACGGAGATTCCCGACGAGACGGCCGACGAAGACCGCCCGAACGTCCATGCTCGAGTACCCATAGAGCGTCACCACCTGTTCCCCTCGGTCGTATCCCTCGGCGTTGTAGGCGTAGGAGCGGTAACCCAGCAGGTCCTCGGAAGGGATCGCGGCTCCCTGCCATGCCAGGAACACCCCGCGGGCATCGAAGCGGCTCCGGGGGAACGGCACTACATCTCCCCGGGCGTCGGCGCGGTACCCTGCTTCGATGCGCGCGACCACCTTCGGGATGTCCACCAGCTCTTGGAGATCGAGGTCCCGAAGAATCCGCACAGCGATCGCCGACCTCGACTAGAGCGGGTCCCGATAATGGGCTTGCGGGTTCGCGTCGGAGGTGCTTTGCGCGCTTGTCGCGGTCATCGGGACCGCAGGTCCGCGCGCAGGCTGACCGAGCGGCGGCGCGAGCCGTGAGGGTGGCCGAACCCCCATCATGCTCGCCGAGCCACCGCAGGGAGCGAGGGGATGGTCCCACTTCGCGGGACCGCGAGCTTGATGCGGGGGCGCGCGCCCGATGACAGTGACCGCGACAAGCGCGACTGCGAGCGCGCGGGATGAGAATCGGTCGTGAGGAGCATACCGTGCGCGGATGCCGCCACGAGCCTACGGCAAAATTGTCGTCGCGACCATCACGCCGCAAGTCACGTTCGCGGTGAGTTGCCCATCGCTTCCGGTGGTCGCGTACGGGGTTTGCCACCCTACGAGAACCGCATGATCGGGCGAGGTCCAGTTCTCCGAAGGCGATCCAAGGTAGTCACCAGACAAGTGGAAGTGGTACAGAGCGGAGTTCACCTCAGTAACACACCCCGTCAACTGGGCCAGCCCGCTCGACCCGCTCACATCCAACTGAAAGAGGACTCCGTGTAATATTAATCCGGGCAACGGGCACACTGCACAGTCCGAACCCGGTGGACAGTGGTATGGGACCACTGCCACAGACTCAGCACAGTAAGCACGCCCACTGGCAGTCGTGTGAACGGGGCAATTGGAGGGAACGGAAGGGTATCCCGGAAAGATCGTTAGCACGAGGACTGCGACGACCGAGATTGCAATCGCGGCACATGCTAGAGAGATTATGCGTCGCGGGACGATCATGGCGGGTTCTCCTCCCCGGGGTCATGCCATGAGTACCCCAGGTGCGTTTCTACATTTCACGCCGTCGGGCAGGGGGGAACTCGCTTGCGGCTCGGTCCCGGTCAACGAAGGGGTTCGCGGCGGCGAAACGTACATAGCATGTGGCACCGCGCGAGCCACTCGCGACCGCGAGAAGCGCACGAGCCGAGGCGGCCTACGCGCGCACGGCGCGTCCTGCCGTGTTCGGAGTCATTGCGTCCGAGGGGGGTTCGCGAGAGCGCGCGATAGCGGAACCGGCCCCGCGGCGCCCAGTCGACAGCGCCTCTCGGGTTGCAGGCGTCCCGTTAGCCTTACGGGGAGGAGACGGCTGAGAGTAATCTGTGAAGTTCAAGATGGTGTACACTGGGATCCGAGTGAAGGACATGGACGAGTCCGTTCGCTTCTACACCGGAATCCTCGGAATGAAGCTGGTGGGGCGGGCCCGAGGCAGGGCAACGAGAGGGGAATGGGCTCAGCTCCGCAGCGAGGGCTCACAACAACTGCTTGAGTTGAACTGGTACTCTCCCGAAAGCCCCTTCTACACGCCGTGGAGGCGTGGGGTCGAGCTGGACCACCTCTGCTTTGCCGTTGACGATTTGGACAGAGCCCTGAAAGAGCTCGAAGCGAGGGGGATTAAGCGCTCGGGTGGTCCCTACTTCACGGGCGGATGGAAGATAGTCGATGTCGGAGACCCGAACGGAATTTGCATCGAGTTAGGAGCACGGATTCCCCGGTCGGCCACTCGAAGGACTCGAAAGTCGTAAGGCGCCGGGTTGGAGGCTGCGGGGTGTGGGTACGGCTGCGCAGGTTTCGTGAAGGATGCACGCGACCGATACCCTGATCGCCATCAGCGCGTGAGAGGGGCCGCGCGGAGATCGGCACGAGACGTGTCCAGTGCGGAAACCGATCCTTTCCTCGAGATCATCCTCTCGCAGAGAGCCCTCGGTTTCATTCGCTCTCGAGTATCCGCCGGACGGAGTCGCAGTAACCCCGCTCGCCGGTGAGGTCCTGCACAAGTTCGCAAGCCTCCTCAAGGTCGAGATCAACCCTCTCACACTCCCCGTTGAGAAAACACAATGCGTGCAGGTTGGCCCCCGCCGCCGCGACCCGTCCGGCCAAGCTTCCCTTACCGAGAACTCGAAGGCGTGCCAAGCGCTGGGGGATGTATTCCGACACGGGCTGCCATTGGCCCGCCAGATACTGATCCGCCGCTTGGGCAACCGCAAGCCACATCTTTTCGGCGCTCTTCCGGACCTTCTCGTAGTCGTGGACGACGGCCCCCACCTTGTACTCCGTGGCCGCATCAAGGACGGTCTTCGCGAAGGAGACCGTAGGGGTCGATCCTGCTTCCTCGTCCGACATCCAGTGAAGGTACGGCCTTAGGTGTAGTGTAGCAGGACATCTGACCGGCTGAATTGTCAGGACATATGACCGGCCCCTGGAAGGGGTCAGCATGGTCAGAGAAG
>JABEUK010000023.1 GCA_013044425.1 Thermoplasmata archaeon
GCCCCGCGGCGGCCGTCGGCGCCGCCGTCGTGGGGCTCTCGCCGGCCGAGGTACGTCGCGCGCGGGAGGCGCTGCCGCCCCTCGAGCCCCTCGAGGAGCGTCTGTTGGTCCTCGCGCTCGGGCGGGCCGCCCTGGAGGAGGCGATGCGCTCCCCCGAGGAGATGCTGGTGTCGCTGACCCGGGAAGAGGAGCGTCTCGAGCGCGCGCTTCGGAGGGAGGGAAACGCGGCGGAGCAGTTCGTGTCCGTCTCCGACTCGACCCTCGCGGCGTACGCCGAAGAGTGGGCCGTGTTCCGAAGAGCGTTCGCACGTCATCACTCCGAGCTCGAAGGACGGCTCCGATCTCTGGCTCGGGAGATCGCGCCGAACCTGTCGGCGGTGGTCGGCGCCAAGGTCGCCGCTCGGCTCATCGCGCTCGCCGGCGGCCTCGAGCCGCTCGCGCGCGGGGACTCGGCGCGCCTCCAGCTGCTCGGATCGCGCCGGCGGCCCTCCCGCGATCGCGGGCCTCGGTTCGGAGTGATCCGCATCGCCGATCGCATGTCGGACGTCCCGGACGATCGGAGGGGCGCCTATGCGCGCAGCCTGGCGGCCCTCGCCGTGGCCGCCGCGCGCGCGGACGCCTACACGCACGCGGACCTCACCGCGAAGCTCCTCGTGCGGCGGGATCGACGGGTCGAGAGCCTACGTCGGAGGCGTTCGTGAGAGCTCCGAGCTCGCTCCAACCCTCCGAGCGGAACCCCCGGCTCGTGGAGCAGCGCTCCGAGGACCGAACGGTCTGGTTCACCGAGACGGTCGGACACGAACCTCCCGTCGCGCGGGAGCGATGGTTCAACCGAGGCGGCCGGACGTATCGATCGTGGGACCCGAGCCGGAGCAAGCTCGCGGGGGCGCTCGTCCATGACTGGCGCGGCGACATTCCCGAACCCGGGGAGCGGTGGCTCTACCTCGGCGCCGCCACCGGCACCACCGTCTCCCACGTCGCGGACCTCGTGGGGCCGGAGGGCCGGGTCTACTCGATCGAGGCCTCCGTGCGACCGTTCGGCCGCCTGCTCGCTTTCGCGGAGCGGTGGCCCAACGTCCTTCCGATCCTCGCGGATGCGAGGGCGCCCGAGCGCTACTCCGGATTCGTCCCGCTCGTGGACGGGGTCTACACGGATCTAGCGCAGTCCGACCAGATCGAGATCGCCCTCGCCAACGCGCGTCGACATCTGCGGGGCTCGGGGAAGTTCCTCCTCGCGCTGAAGACGTCCAGCATGGGGCGCGCGTCGAGCGCGATGGAGCACCTGGCCATCGCCACCGAGACGCTCGGCCGATCGTTCGATCTCGACCGTTCCGTACACCTGGCGCCGCATCACCGCGCGCACTACTTCCTCGGGGGTCGCCCTCGTCGCAGCCTCTTCGACCCGGCGAGCGGCGCTAGGTCGCCACCTGGCTCCCGCGCGCGATGACCACCGTGACGACATCCTCGTCTCGAAGGACGTGGGCGCGGCCGACGGTCTGACCCGGGAATCGGGCGCTCGGGCCCCAGATCTGGGCCGCCCGGAACGTGCGCTGAAGATCGCCGGGGAGCCGTCGCAACAGATCGCTGATCGTACTGCCGGTGCGCAGGATCACGGGATCCTCCCGGTCGGGGGGCCGGCCGGGGGGCTTGACGTAGATCCGGACGAACCGCAGGGCCCGGCCCATCTTCTCGACCAAGGTGTCCAGTCCGACCCGGTTCCTCGCCGAGATGAAGATCGGGTCGAACGGGGCGAGATCCGCCCGCAGCCGCTTGCGCTCCTCCTCGCTGAGCGTCTCGGACTTGTTCACGCCCAGGATCGCGTCGATGTACACCCGGTTCCCCGCGAGCACGTCGATCAGCTGGTCGGCGGTCGCGTCCTCTCGGAACACGATGTGGCCGTTGTGCAGCCCGAACTCTCGCGCGATCTCGGCCGCGAGGCCCCCCGCGAGGTGCGTCAGTTTCACGGTGCTGGCGATCGTGAGCCCGCCCCGGTCGTGGGTGGTGACCACGATCTTCGGCGGGCGGGTGTTGAGCCGCACGCCGCTCGACTCGAGCTCCGCGATCAACGCGCGCAGGTTGGTGTGCTCCGGGTCGACGAGAAACAGAACGAGGTCCGTAGAGCGAACCACCGACAAGACCTCGCGGCCGCGCCCGCGTCCCGTGGAAGCCCCGGGGACGAGACCGGGCATATCGAGGATCTGGATCGAGGCGCCGGACCAGCGCAGCATGCCGGGGATGATCGACACCGTGGTGAAATCGTAGGCGGCGGCGACACTCTCCGCCGAAGTGAGGGAGGTGAGCAGGGTGGACTTACCGACCGACGGATAGCCGACCAGGCCCACCGTGGCATGTCCGCTCTTGCGGACGGAGTAGCCGGGCCCGGCACCCTTGCCCTTCGCACGGGTCTCCCGTTCGAGGCGCAAGACGGCGATCTTCGCCCGCAGCCGCCCGATGTGGCGCTGGGTCGCCTTGTTGTACTGGGTCTTGCGGATCTCGTCCTCGACCTCGGTGATCTGCTCCTCGATCGATGACATCGCCCCGGGCCCGTTCCCTTCGACCGGTGGGACTCGACACCGTACTTGAGTCCTCCGAGGCAGGGCCTCCATGGGGAATCTCGGCTGTAGGAGAATCGGGCGAGCTCATGGGCTACCGAGGAGGGCGACTCACTTTCGGCCGGCCCGTCGCTCTGCCTCCCGATACTCGCGTTCCACACCCTCGTACCGGACCTCGTGCACTAGATACGCTTGGTCGAGGTCCGTGCCGTTGTCTCGAAGCAGCAGTGCCGCCTCGTCCATGAACCTCGGGTCTCGCTGGCTCTTGGCATAGACCAGCCGCCGGATGACCAAATCTTCAACCGCCGCTAGCATGACCGGGCCGTACGGGGTCTCGATAGTGGTCAAACGGTCGGAGTTGCCGAAGTACCGGTCCCTTCCGGGTTGGACCAACAGCCCGAGATCGTCCCGCCGCCAGTAGGGAGCCTCCCGCCGGAATCCCCACCTCTCCAATACCGCGCCGATCGCAGCCTTCCCTCCGACGATATCTACGTCCTCGGAAACGTAGGTTCCCTTCGTATAGACCGAGATAGCGGACCCGCCTACGATCACGAGTCGATCTCTAAGGCCCGTCTCATGAGCCAGCAGAGCGCCGAGGAAGGCTACGCGTTGCCCGGTACTTCCGGCCCGTTGAATGGCCTTCTCGAACTCGCGTCGGCTAGGCATGGTTCGATGGTCGAAGGCCCATTTCGGTGAGTGCTTCGTCCTTGCGTGGGTCTCGCTTGTAGAGGGACGGGTTGCGGGGGGTCCAGCCTCGGTCCTTCGAAAATCGGGGTCGAGGAGCGGCTCGGAGTCGATCCATGAACATCCGGTCGGCTCGCTCGCGCCGGTCCTGTCGGTCGAACCAATCCTTCCACCACACGATCCGAATCCTCTTCCGCAGCAAGGAACCGAGGTCCGGGTCGAGTAGGACCCATCCGGATGATCCACGACGTCCGATCAGGCCCCCCTTCTCCAACTTCCGAAGTTCGTCGTACACCTTCGACACCGGCACACCGCCGATCAAGGAGACGCGGTACCCGGTCAGGGGACGAGACGCGTTCGCGAGCACGGCCAGAACGCGAAGTCTTCGCTCGCTGCCGCAGAGCGCGACGAGACCGGGATCGACCTTCATCATACGACGAAGGGACATCGATTGTATTAATGCTTCCCCAATGGGGAGGCATTTCCATCGCTCGTTGCCAGAGGTAGGAGAGGATCCCCCGAAACAGACCCGGCAGCATGCCCGAAGCCGAGCAGGTTCCATCGTTCGCGAGCCCCGTAACGGACACCGAGCGTCCCGGTGTGGGTGCGAGGGTGCAGCAGGCGACGGGCGGACCTCGTTGGCGATATCGACCGCGAAACGTTCTCGGACGCCCGGAGGAACTCGACCGGTTCCGCTCTCGCCTCTCCGAGGGATTGCGGATAGGGCATGGGCTGGGCGCGTCCTTTCGCATCGAGTTCGACTCGGGGATCGGAGGAGGCATCGCAGTCACCTCGGAGGGACCCGTCGCGGGCCGGTGGTTCGGGCGCGTCTTGGTCGGAGCGTACGACCACCAGCGATGGGCTCTGTCGGAGTCGGGGGCGCGGCCCCACCCGGTGTTGCTCCGGATTGGCGCCCCGATCCTCTCCTGGCCTCACCCGCTCCGGTCCGGATTCGAACCTTCGAGCTGGGGAGACTCGATCGCTCTCGGAATGGGAGCGCTACCGCCAGGACTGAGGCTGGTATGGTCTCTGGCAGCCGCCGCCTCTCCACGGGCCCCCATCCCACTCGCGGCCGGAAGGCCGATGGCGGTAGCTCCCGCGGGGGGCGTTCTCGTGCGGGCTCCCGGGCCGATCACCGAGACCGAACGGCGATGGCGAGATCGTTGGGAGGAGCAGCAGCAGGCGTTGCGCTGGGTGGCCACCGTATCCATCCGGAGTGGACCGGTCGTGCCCGCGCGGGGGGCCATCGATCGCGTCACCGAGGTCATCCAGTCGGTGACTCGCTCCTCGGGGGGCAACGGGATCCGCTTTCGTCCGCCGTCCCGGTGGTGGGCCGCTCGACCTCGGCCCTTCGTCTTGACCGAGCCGGAACTCCTCGGGCTGCTCCCATCTCCGGAGTGCGTGGTAGGGGAGGTTCCCCGAACACCGGCTCGCTTCCGACGAGAGTTGGTGGTGGGCCGAGCGGAGGTCGGGACCCTGCTGGAGCTTCGCCTCGATCCGCAGGAGGGTCGCCACCTCGCGGTGCTCGGCGAGACCGGGATGGGAAAGAGCACGCTCTTGACGGCCCTGGCCCGACAGGTCGGGGCGAGGCATGGGGTCGTCCTCCTCGACCCGGTCGGCGATACCGGCCGGGCCCTGTTGAGCTCGCTCGATCCCGAGGCGCGAAAGCGGACGGTCTGGGTCTCACCGGCGGAGTCACCGATCGGGCTCAACGCGCTCGCCGGGGGAGAGAACGGCAACGACGCCCCCGGTCCGCGGCACGTGGCGGACCTGGTCCAGGCACTACGACGCGTGCGATCCGGCCGGTACGCAGAGAGCACCTACTGGGGACCCCGGATCGAGGACGTGCTCACGCGCGCTCTCCTCGCGGCGGTCACGATCCCCGGAGGAACGCTCGCGGATGCGCTCCAGCTCCTGGAAGCTCCCGAGCGGCATCCGTCCCCCGTCGCGGGCGAGGCGGGAGCGGCGTGGCGCGATCTCCGTCTGCGAACGCGAGAGCGGCCGGAGGAGACGGACGGGGCTCGGCGCCTTCTGTACGAGGTCGTCGGGAACTCGGTGCTGACCCGGCTCCTGTGCGAGCGGCGGCCGCGATGGTCCTCCGCGGAACTCCTGACCGAGGGGCGGATCACCGTCGTCACGGGGGACGCCGCGACGATCGGGGAGGGGGCAGCGCGCCAGCTCCTGTCCATGTACCTCGCGCTGTTGTGGTCGGGGATCCTCGCTCGTTCCCGCCCGACGAAGACGTTCGTGATCCTCGATGAGGCTCAATGGTTCGGTAACGAAGCCCTCTCCGAGATGCTCGACATCGGGCGACGGTTCAACATCCATCTCGTCCTGGCCACTCAGGCTCTGGGGTCGCTCAACGAGAGCGTGCGCCAAGCGATCGCGACGAACGTCGCCGACTTCATCCTGTTCCGAGGGTCGCCGGACGATGCCCGAGAGTTCGGGAGGATCGCGCGCAGCGTTTCCCCCGAGGAGTTGATGTCGCTCGGTCGCGGGGAAGCGATCCTCCTTCGAGGAAAGGCCGGCCGCTTCGATCGACTTCGCACGCCGATCGGCTCCCCCGCGAGAGTCGACCCGGAGGTCCTGGGGGAGATCGCACGATCGTCGATGGTGCGCTTCGCCCCACGCAGCGAGAGGCGGACCGAAGCGACTCTTCAGAAGCCCTCGCGAACCGCGCCCCCGCGTGCGCCGGAACCGCACTCTACCGATGCCGCGGTGAAGGCGCTCTTGGAGCAGATCGCCGGAAAACCCGACGGAGAGCTCGTGCGCGTGCACCTGGGCACGTTGCGGGAGGGAAACGACGATGACGCGCTACGCGCCCTCGGCGCGACCTTGGGCCGCGACGGGATCCTTCACCGTCATGGCCGGGACGAGGCAGGGGGATTCTGGGAACTACGCCCCGGAGAGGTTCGCGCCACGCTCCTTCCTGTCGTAGGCGCGGACGCGTTCGTCAGGTGCCGTGAGTCCCGTTTGCAGGCGAACAGAGTATCCCTTAAGGATACTATTAAGTAACCATCCCCCCTCACATCTCCGTATGAAGATTGAGCCCGACCCCGGCGTAGTGGCGCTGTTCGGAAGCAGGACCCGGGTGCTCACGTTGGCCCCCATCGCCAACTCACGGACACCGCTTACGGCGTATCGCATCGCGCGTACGGCAGGTCTACAGCGGATCAAGGTCTACTCCGAGCTGCGGCGTCTGTCCAAGGTGGGCATCGTGCGCGAGCTGCGCGATGATCGAGGGTGCTCGGTGTGGGAGATATGCGACCCGGATCTTCGCCGAATCCTGATCCACAGGGTTCGCCTTACCGACGTTTCGGTCCTTCGAGCCGATCGAGCAAGATTGGCTCGATCCACGAAACAGTTCATGGCGGCGTATCGTCGTAACCCGATCGAACCCGAGCGGCTGGAAGACCGGAGCGCGGTGCGGAACAAGCGGGACTTCGCGCGGTCTCCCCAGAAGGACGCGATCCTGGTAAGACTTGGGCTCAAACCGGCGAACCGGGCACCACCGTGACATCCTCCTCCGTACTTGTTCGGAGGAGGATGTCACCGCGGCTCTTCCCTGGATCTCGGTGAGGAGTTGGCGCATCGGGGCCTCGATCGACGATGCTAGGCGTCGCCCTCCTACCGTTGGTCGGTTGAGAACTACCGGGTCGGCGCTGCCTCTCTGGAGCCGAGGCTGAAAAGGGTCTCTCCTCCGGTGGAGATTGTTCGTCCCGCGACACGTTCGCGGGGCTACGCCCGCCGGGGACTTAGGAACGGGAGCGTTCAGAGAATCGCCCCCGGACGGTGTCAGCCCCACCCGCGACCGGCCGCCCGAACGATGGACGGGCTCCGAACGCGGGGCGGCACTCCGGACCCCAGAGCCCGACCGGACCTTCGTCCC